>NZ_RJTZ01000270.1:0-1802 GCF_024343515.1 Aquitalea sp. S1-19
ACCATGGATAACCACCAGGTCTATGCCGTCAACTATATCGCTTACCCGGGTGTGTGCAGCAACAACGACTACCCCGGCCAATATCCGACCGACTACTGCAATACACAAAGCCAGCAGTTCAATAGCCACGCCAGCGGCAATATCGCCTATCTCGCAGGCAGCTATCAGGACAGCCAGTACAAGGGGGGCGACATTATGCTGGGCAGCAGTAGTACCGTGCACGGCAACGTGATCGCCGGCAACACCCTGAATAGCGGCGGAAGAACCGTGATTAAAGGCTATGTCACGGTCGCCAATCAGGGCGCCAGCGGCGACAACAACTGGGGTGCCAGCACGACCATAGACCTGACCAATCTGCCCGACTCATTCAAGCCAGGAGAGAGCGGCAGCGGCCAGCCCCCCGTTACGCCGCCGCCTGTCGCCGGTGAAAAAGTTTACCGGGTCGTCCAGGGCAGCTGGATAGACCACGCGGAATAATCATGACCCGACAAGCCGGATTTACCCTGATGGGTGTACTTGTCAGCCTGCTGGTGCTGAGTCTGGGCATTCTGGGGCTGATACGTTTTCAAGGCGCGTTGCTGCAAAGCGAAATTCACAGCAGCGACTACGCCAATGCCACCAATCTGGCGCAAAGCGCGCTGGAAGAGCGCAAAAGCTGTGAGCCCAAGCAGTGTGCCAGCGATACATTTGCCTTGCCCGTGCCCGATGCGCTACCTCCGCTTAACCGGTTTTTATGCAAATACAGCATCAAGAACCAGATGACGACAGTGAGCGTGCGCTGGAGCGATGCAGACGGCAAAGCCAATGAACTGGCCGTCTCCTCGCCGCAGGCCGATTGCAGTACCGAGCCGGAAATCCCGCCGCCACCTGCCCAGTGCGCTACCCCCACCACCATCATGGTCCATGATGTACACCAAAACGCCCGCGTGACCATCAATCAGGGGACTTGCTCAGATTTGGGCGGCCACCCCTGGCATACATGGCGCTGCACCAGCGAAGCCCCTCAAGGCAGCAACCTGATTATCGAGATAGATGGCACGGGGCAAGGCCATGATGAAACCTTCAATATCACGGCCAACTGCAAGGAAAATAGCGTGCAGGGCAAATAGAAGCCGACCGACCCCGGCTTATACAGTTGGCACGCCCTCGCGCTGGCTGGATGCACACTCGAAGTCAACTCTGCGCGCACCACCTGTGCCACGCCGCCGCCTTAGCCATCGCAACCGGCAGGCTAGATACCCCGCCCCTACTGGCGGCCAGTCGTGTTTCACCAACAACAACTGTGCACAGACAACAGCCGAGCTGTTCCCATTGCAGCTCAAACGCCATCACAGCACGGCATGAAGCAGATCTCTATGCCCGCAGCTTGCCAACATTTGACCCTCGTCATATCTAGATAGCAATTAAACTCATATACTAAATGCTATTTAATTTCCGACAAAAGATGCGCGGTATCTACTGACTCCGCTCCTGGAAATAGGCTGAGCCACCGCTCTACCCCCATCCCGATCTAATGAATCCATTGCACTCATCCGGCAAGCACAGACCGGCAAGCGTGCGCCTGAGCATATGCCATAACCGCGGCGTAACCCTGATCGAACTGATGGTCACGCTGTCCATTCTCGCCATCGTACTTGCCATGGCACTGCCCTCTTTCGGGCAACTGGTGGCCGAGCACAAGATCAAGACTGTCAGCCAGACGCTGGTCAGTGCACTCCATCTGGCCCGTAGCGAGGCCATCAAGCGCGGGCATGAAGTCAGCGTCTGCCCCTTGGCCGCAGGCACTGGCACACGCGCTTGCC
>NZ_RJTZ01000271.1:0-1796 GCF_024343515.1 Aquitalea sp. S1-19
ATTTTGCGCCGCCGCGCGTGTTCGAGAATCTGCTGACCCAGATTATGATACGCATGGAGGACGCCAGCCCCATCAAGCACAGCCTGTTCCACTATTTTATGGAGCATGCACGCCGCGTCGGCACCGATATTCTGGAGGGCCGGCCGGTGGGTTTCTGGGACCGCGTCGGCTACCGCCTGGGCGAGGCGCTCATCTACGGCCCGGTCAAAAATGTGCTGGGCTTTTCCCGCCTGAAGCTTGCCTATACCGCCGGTGAAGCTATCGGCCCCGAGCTGTTCGACTTCTTTCGCGCCATCGGCATCAATATCAAGCAGCTGTACGGCCAGACCGAGGCTTATGTCATGGTCTGCGTGCAGGCCAACGACAAGGTCAGGCCGGATACGGTCGGCGTCCCTGCGCCCGGCGTCGAAGTCAAAATTTCCGACAGCGGCGAAGTCCTGTTTCGTGGCCCCGGCACCTTTCACAGCTACTGGAAACGTGATGATGCCACGGCAGACACGCGCACGGCTGACGGCTGGGTACATACCGGGGATGCCGGCTATTTCGACGACGACGGCCAGCTCAAAATCATAGACCGCGCCAAGGATGTCGGCCGCCTGTCCGATGGCAGCCTGTTCGTGCCCAAGCTGCTGGAAAACAAGCTCAAATTCTTCCAGCACATCAAGGAAGTGGTGGCTTTTGGCGATGGCCGTGATTTTGCCACCGCCTTTATCAATATCGACCTGAGCGCGGTGGGAAGCTGGGCCGAAAAGCGCGGCATGGCCTACACCGGCTACACCGATCTGGCGGCGCAAGCGCCGGTTTATGCGCTGCTGCGCGAGTGCATAGAAAAGATGAACCGCTCTTTGGCAAACGATCCGCGCCTGGCCGGCTCGCAGATCAAGCGCTTTTTGGTACTGCATAAAGAACTGGATGCCGACGATGGCGAGCTGACGCGCACCCGAAAGGTCAAGCGCAAGTTTATTGCCGAGCGTTACAGCAGCCTGATCAATGCCCTGTACGACGGCTCGCACGAGTCGGCCATCGATGTCGAGGTCAAATTCGAAGACGGCCGCAGCGGCCGCATCTGCGCCACCCTCAGCATCATGGATGCGGCCACCTTTCCAAGTAGCGCCCCCCTGCAGAACCCGTCCAACAAAAACCTGACCGATGCCAGGGAGGCCGCATGAATCCGCAACACAAGACCGGCGATGTCATTCTGGCCGCCGAAAACATTTCGCTGTCTTTTGGCGGCGTCAAGGCACTGACCGATATCAGCCTGGATGTGCGCGAGCACGAACTGCTGTCCATTATCGGCCCCAATGGCGCGGGCAAAAGCTCGATGCTGAATGTGATCAATGGCGTCTACCACCCGCAGCAGGGTCAGGTCACCTGGCGCGGCAAGCCGCGCGGGGCCATTCATCCGCACGAGGCGGCGCGTATGGGTATCGCGCGCACCTTCCAGAATATTGCGCTCTTTAAGGGCATGAGCGTGCTGGACAACATCATGACCGGCCGCAACCTGAAGATGCATGCCAACTTCCTGCAGCAGGCCTTGTGGTGGGGCCGCGCGCAGCGCGAGGGGACGAGCCTATGGCCGGGATGAATGTGGAGGAAAAGCAGGACATGTGCCGCTTCATCCTCGATATCAACGATGCCTTCGGCACCACCATCGTGCTGATCGAGCACGATATGGGGGTGGTGATGGATATCTCCGACCGCGTCATCGTGCTCGATTACGGCAAGAAAATAGGCGATGGCACACCGCACGATGTGCGCAACAACCCCGATGTGATTGCCGCTTATCTCGGCACCCG
>NZ_RJTZ01000272.1:0-1793 GCF_024343515.1 Aquitalea sp. S1-19
GTCAGTCCCAGTGCGACCACGGAGGCCAGCACGGTACCGCCGGTAAATTTCTTCAGTGCATCGGATAGCGAGACACCCAGATATTCCTTCACCACCCAGAATGCCGAGTCGGTGACGTGGGTCCAGCCGATAGCGCCGGCGCCGATGGCAATCACGATGATTTCACGGCTGTAGCCGGAGTTATCGCCCAGCATAGGCAATACCATGCCGGCCGCGCTGATCATGGCAACGGTGGCCGAGCCGACGGCGAAGTGCATCAGCCCTGCAATCAGCCAGGCCAGTACGATAGGGTTCATGTCCAGTTGTGCCAGCGTTCCGGCCAGGACCTTGCCCACGCCGCTGTCGATCAGGATGCCGTTGAAGGCACCGCCGGCACCGATGATCAGCAAGATGCTGGCCAGTGGCGGGAAGCATTTGTCGGTCAGCACCAGCAGGTCGGCCATCTTCAGGCCGCGACGCAGCCCCAGCGACCAATAGGCGAACATCACCGCAATCGCCAGCGCTGGCAGCGGGTTACCCAGAAAGGCAACCACTTCGTAGCTGGTGGTGCCTTGCGTCAGCCCCATGGTGGCAACCGTTTTGCCTACCATCAGCAATAGCGGCAGCAGGATGGTGAACAGGGTGATGCCGAAGCCGGGCAGATCCTTGCGCTCGCTGCTGTCACAGCGCTCTTCCAGAAAAGCCTGCTGGGTAGAAGGTGCTTCACGCTTGCATACCAGATTGATCCAGACCGGGCCGGCGATGATGGCAGTCGGCAAGCCCACGATCAGGCCGTACATGATGACCTTGCCTACATCGGCGCCCAGCATGCCGGTAATTGCCATGGCGGCAGGGTGGGGTGGCAGCATGCAATGCACCACCATCAGCGAAATGGCCAGCGGCACGCCCAGATACAGCATATTGAGGCGAGTTTCTTTAGCGACGACATAGATCAGCGGAATTAGCAGCACAAAGCCCACTTCGAAAAAGACCGGAATGCCGGCGATGAAGCCGACCAGCATCATCGCCCATGAAGCGCGATCCTTGCCCAGCGTCTGCAGCAGGGTCTTGGCGATGCGCTCGGCTCCGCCGGATTCTTCCAGCATTTTGCCCAGAATGCTCCCCAGACCGATAATCGCCGCCAGAAAGCCCAGCGTGCCACCGACCCCGTTTTCGAACGAGGCGGCAATCGAGGTGAGCGGCATGCCCGAGCCGATGCCGACCAGCACTTCGTCGTCTATGGTGCAGCCGTGCAGCGTCACATGGTGGCCGATGGTCACATGTTTGCCGATGACTAGCGGCGCGCCCAGCGGATCGGATTCTTTTTTGTGGGAGACATGCAACATGGCGAAGTCCTGCACATTGCTGCCTTCACCGATGGTGATGCTGTTGACGTCGCCACGGATGACCGCATACGGCCATACCGAGCTGTCTTTTTCCAGTGTGACCTCACCGATGACCACGGCTGCCGGGTCGATATAGGCCGAAGCGGCCACATTTGGCGTGATGCCATCAAAAGAACGCAGGTTGTGATTCATCGGGCTGTCCTCATCTTGTCGTTTGATGCTGCCTATCATACAGGCGAGCCCCGACCAAGGATGACATAACGATGAATACCAACCCGCTGCTCGATTTTTCTGGCCTGCCCCGTTTCGATGAAATCCGCGCCGAGCATGTCGCGCCCGCCATCGACCAGCTGCTGACCGAGGCGCGTGCCGCCGTCGCTGCTGTGACCGCCAATAGCGAGTCCCCGAGCTGGGATAATGTCGAAGGCCCGCTGACCGATGCCACCGAGCGGCTGGGGATCGCATGGA
>NZ_RJTZ01000273.1:0-1787 GCF_024343515.1 Aquitalea sp. S1-19
GGCCGCGATCTGGCGCTGCAGGCGCTCGGCGGCAACGGCGTAGCCGAGGAACAGGCTGGTAGAATTTTCATCGTCGACAAAGTGGCAGCTAGGATCGGATTCGGCCTGTTTGCGGCCTTGTGCCACCGCGACGCTGTAGTCGGATTCATATTCAACCACGGTCACGCCATGGGCGCGCAGCTTGTCCTTCTTCCACTGGCGGGCATCGGCCGACATATGCACCGAGGCCTGGAAGCCCAGCTGTGCACTCATGATGCCGATGGACAGGCCGAGGTTGCCGGTCGAGCCGACCGCGACCTTGTATTGGCCGAAGAAAGCGCGCATGGCATCGCTGTCCAGTTTGGCGTAGTCGTCATCGATGGTGAGCAGGCCGGCAGCCAGCGCCAGGTCTTCGGCATGCTTGAGCACTTCATAGATGCCGCCGCGTGCCTTGATCGAACCGGAAATCGGCAGGTTGCAATCTGCCTTGAGCCACAACTGGCCGGCAGATTCCTGGTCATGACGCGCCATCAGTTCGGCTTGCAGCTTGGGCATGGGCAGGATGCCCGACTCGATAATACCGCCGCTGGCGCGGGTTTCCGGGAACACCTGCATGATGTAGGAGGCAAAGCGGTCCAGACGGGCACTGGCATCGGCCACATCGGCAGCGGTCAGGCCGACATCTGCCAGTGCTTCTGCCGTCGGTGCGATGCCAGGGTTGAACCAGCTGGTTTCCTGCAAGGCGATCAGTTCATTGATCAGCGGGTAGCTGGCGCACCAGCTTTCAATTGTTTTGCCCAGAATCATGATGTTGCTCCTGTATCAGATAATAAGTTTGATCATGTGTTGTCTGTAGTCTGCTTAAATCACGCGCGACAACAGCAAAGTCAGTCCCAGTGCGACCACGGAGGCCAGCACGGTACCGCCGGTAAATTTCTTCAGTGCATCGGATAGCGAGACACCCAGATATTCCTTCACCACCCAGAATGCCGAGTCGGTGACGTGGGTCCAGCCGATAGCGCCGGCGCCGATGGCAATCACGATGATTTCACGGCTGTAGCCGGAGTTATCGCCCAGCATAGGCAATACCATGCCGGCCGCGCTGATCATGGCAACGGTGGCCGAGCCGACGGCGAAGTGCATCAGCCCTGCAATCAGCCAGGCCAGTACGATAGGGTTCATGTCCAGTTGTGCCAGCGTTCCGGCCAGGACCTTGCCCACGCCGCTGTCGATCAGGATGCCGTTGAAGGCACCGCCGGCACCGATGATCAGCAAGATGCTGGCCAGTGGCGGGAAGCATTTGTCGGTCAGCACCAGCAGGTCGGCCATCTTCAGGCCGCGACGCAGCCCCAGCGACCAATAGGCGAACATCACCGCAATCGCCAGCGCTGGCAGCGGGTTACCCAGAAAGGCAACCACTTCGTAGCTGGTGGTGCCTTGCGTCAGCCCCATGGTGGCAACCGTTTTGCCTACCATCAGCAATAGCGGCAGCAGGATGGTGAACAGGGTGATGCCGAAGCCGGGCAGATCCTTGCGCTCGCTGCTGTCACAGCGCTCTTCCAGAAAAGCCTGCTGGGTAGAAGGTGCTTCACGCTTGCATACCAGATTGATCCAGACCGGGCCGGCGATGATGGCAGTCGGCAAGCCCACGATCAGGCCGTACATGATGACCTTGCCTACATCGGCGCCCAGCATGCCGGTAATTGCCATGGCGGCAGGGTGGGGTGGCAGCATGCAATGCACCACCATCAGCGAAATGGCCAGCGGCACGCCCAGATACAGCATATTGAGGCGAGTTTCTTTAGCGA
>NZ_RJTZ01000274.1:0-1785 GCF_024343515.1 Aquitalea sp. S1-19
CCAAGGTCAAGATCGAGCTGGTTCTGCCCGATGATCTGGTCGAGCGCGCCGCGATGGCAATAACCTGCCCCCCGACTGCAGCCGCCTGCAAGGATGCATCCAGCGACACGCCGCCGACACTGTCGAATACCACGTCAAAACCACGCCCGCCGGTCAGGCGCGCTACATAATCGGCCACAGCCTCATCACGGTAATACACCACCTCGTCCGCACCCAGCTGCCTGGCAAGCTTGCCCTTATCCTTGCCCGACACGGTTGCCACCACGCGGCAACCCGCCGCACGTGCCAACTGCACAGCAATATGCCCCACCCCGCCAGCCCCGCCCTGTACCAGCACCGATTGCCCTGGCACCAAAGCGGCGCGCTCGATCAAACCTTCCCATGCTGTCATGCCGACAACCGGCAAAGCCGCGGCACTGGCAAAATCCAGCGTCGCTGGCTTATGCGCCAGCAGGCGTACATCAGCCAGCGCAAACTCGGCCAAAGCGCCCGAATGGGTTTTCAGACCGCCGATAAAACCGAACACGGCATCGCCCACAGCAAAATCCGTCACACCGGAACCCAGCGCATCGATCACGCCGGCTACATCTCCTTGCAAGATGGCGGGTAAAGCAGGTGCCAATGGCACTGCACCCGAGCGTATCTTGCAATCAATGGGATTGACCCCAGTAGCCATCACCTTGATGCGCACCTGCCCGGCCTGCGGCTCGGGCAAGGGCAGCTCGGCCAGCTCGAACTCGGAGGGCGCACCGCACTGGCGGATAATCATGGCTTTCATGTATTGACCTTTCCCGGCTAAGACAAGAGCCGCAATGCGGCTCTTGTTTCATGTCTTGATGTCAGCAGTCAGGCAAGCGCAGGCTTACCAGAATTTCCACCACGAGGTTTCCTTGACCTGCCATGGCTTGGCCAGATAGGCGCTTTGCGGATAATTCAGTACCAGCACACGGCGGGCATCATCAGACAACTGCTTCATCTGCAGCTGATCATAAGCCACCACCATGATGGCCAGCGCTTCTTCACGATAAGCTGTGTTACTGTACTCGCGCACCACATCCTGCGCGCGGTTGGCCGCAGCCAGCCAGGCGCCCCGCTTCATATAGTAACGCGCCACATGCATCTGGTGTCCGCCCAGCGCGTCAACCAGGCGCTGCATTTTTTCGGCGGCATCCTTGCTGTACGGGCTATCAGGAAAGCGGGTGGTCAGATCGCGAAAAGCGTTGAAGGCTTCGCTGGCGGCCTTGGGATCGCGCTCGCTCATGTCCTGCCCCGTCCACTTGGCCAGCGACGTGCTATCGTCGTTGTAGTAGACCAGACCCTTGAGGTAGTACATGTAATCGAGGTTGGGATGCGCCGGATACAGACGCACAAAACGGTTGGCAGCAGCAATGGCCAACTCGGGCTCTGCATCCTTGTAATGGGTGTAGGCCTGGTCCATCAGCGCCTGCTGCGCATAACGGCCATAGGGATAACGTGCTTGTAAAGTTTCATAGAGCTTGATCGCGCGCGTATAATTGCCGCTATTAAGCTCGTCTTTCGCCTCGCCATAGATCTTTTCGACCGTCCAGCCACGCGTTTCATCGTTAGGCTCGCTAGTTGAAGCGCAACCGGCGAGGCCCGCAACCACCAACATCGCAGCAAGATATCTTTTCATGACCAATCCTTATTTCGATGCCGACGATTATAACGACATCTCGGAAGAAAACGAGATGTCGGCGCCCCGCATCATGCATATTCCGCTTTCACTGGCAGGCGAAAGGCTGGACAGCGCCATCGCCAAGCTGA
>NZ_RJTZ01000275.1:0-1775 GCF_024343515.1 Aquitalea sp. S1-19
CATCGCCGCCATTCATACCGGACGCCGCACTGCACCTCACGATAAATCGGAAAATCCGCCTTTTTAACAAAAACAATAAAAAAACACCTTGACGGTAAAAAAAGCCGTCTGTATAGTTCCGTTCTCGTTGCAGCACACACTGCAACGCAGCAGTAAATCGTGGGGGTATAGCTCAGTTGGTAGAGCGCTTGCATGGCATGCAAGAGGTCAGCGGTTCGATCCCGCTTACCTCCACCAAAAATACAAAAGCCTCGACTCCGGTCGGGGCTTTTTGTATTTGCATCCGGCAAGTCGCTGCCGCTCCATTTACACTGTCAGCATCAAACCCCCTCCACTGACAGCCATGCTCAGCACCCTGATCGACCAGTACGGCTACTACGCCCTGTTTGCCGGCACAGCCATCGAAGGCGAAACCGTTTTGCTTGCCGCCGGCTTTGCCGCGCACCGCGGCTGGCTGAGCCTGCCCTGGGTCATGGCGGTCGCTGCTGCTGGCGGGTTTTGCGGCGACATGCTGGCTTTCAGCCTGGGGCGCTGGCGCGGCCAATGGCTATTGGCCCGCTTTCCGGCACTGGCCCGCCATACGCCGCGCATCAATACCCTACTGGACAAATGGCATGCCCCGCTCATTATCGGCATACGTTTCATGCTGGGCCTGCGCACCGCCGGCCCAGCCATCATGGGCATGAGCCGCATCCCCTTTGCCACCTTCGCCTTTTACAACGCCATTGGTGCCGCCATCTGGGCCAGCCTGTTCGCGAGCTTAGGCTATGCCTTCGGCAGTGCGCTGACCTTGCTGCTGGGCGAACTCAAACATCTGGAAGAAGCCGCCTTTATCGCCATCGTGTGCACTGGCGCCCTACTCCTGCTCTGGCGCAAACTTCGCCAGCGTGCTTAACGCGGCGCGCGCGCAAGGCAGGCCTGATAACGCCAGTCCACACGCCCGGCAAACCATTCGGTGGTGAGCTTGCGGCTGATCTTGGGGCTTTTCAGGTCTATCTGCGGCATGATGGCACGCGGCAAGGCCCGCCCCTGCTCGCGCGTCGCCAGTTCGAACACCTTGCGGTACAAGGCACTCTGGCCAAAACCCGCCAGCTTTTCCATTTTCAAATCACGCGCCATCGCGTCAGGACTCATACCCAGACGGCCAGCCAGAGCCTGTAACACTTGCGAGGTTTCGCTCTGCGCGCCACCGGCGCGGTAATTCAGCAGATCGCCATCCAGCGTCAGACGCTGGCCGGACAAGGACGACAAGGCAGCCTGGAAGGCGGCATTGCGACTGGAGTAGCGCCCGGCATTAAAGTCGGCAAAGCGGTATTTCATCTCGCTATACGGCGCCGGATACTGCAACAGATTGGCGATACCGAAATAAAGCCCGCCACGACGGCTGAATACCTCGCTGCGTATGCTGCCGCGCCGGATATAAGGATAAGGCCAGGCCTCTACCTGCGATTCGGCAAAAGCCACACTGACCTGCATCGGCCCGCCGGTACGGATCGGGTTTTTCATCCCCACCGGCAAACCGTAACGCACGGCATCGGCCGCCATATCGTCAAACAGTTCGCTCACTTCCCTTTCGGTACGCAGGCTGTCGATACGCGCCTTATAGCTGCGCCCATCGGGCGAGCCCTTCAAAAAAGCGGTCTTGGCCAGCGCCAGCGGCACATGGTAGCGCCCGGCGCGCTCCTCGATGGCACCCCACACCATGCCGGGCAAACCCGGCACCGTCGGGTCGGCCTGCCAGCTAGACTCCTGCTCGATCACCGCCAGCGCCGCAC
>NZ_RJTZ01000276.1:0-1773 GCF_024343515.1 Aquitalea sp. S1-19
GGCGGTGCCTTCAACGGCATCCTGATCGACAGCGGCGTGGGCAAGGTCCTGGCCGGAACGCTGGCACAACTGGACATGAACCCTATCGTACTGGCCTGGCTGATTGCAGGGCTGATGCACTTCGCCGTCGGCTCGGCCACCGTTGCCATGATCAGCGCGGCCGGCATGGTATTGCCTATGCTGGGCGATAACTCCGGCTACAGCCGTGAAATCATCGTGATTGCCATCGGCGCCGGCGCTATCGGCTGGACCCACGTCACCGACTCGGCATTCTGGGTGGTGAAGGAATATCTGGGTGTCTCGCTATCCGATGCACTGAAGAAATTTACCGGCGGTACCGTGCTGGCCTCCGTGGTCGCACTGGGACTGACTTTGCTGTTGTCGCGCGTGATTTAAGCAGACTACAGACAACACATGATCAAACTTATTATCTGATACAGGAGCAACATCATGATTCTGGGCAAAACAATTGAAAGCTGGTGCGCCAGCTACCCGCTGATCAATGAACTGATCGCCTTGCAGGAAACCAGCTGGTTCAACCCTGGCATCGCACCGACGGCAGAAGCACTGGCAGATGTCGGCCTGACCGCTGCCGATGTGGCCGATGCCAGTGCCCGTCTGGACCGCTTTGCCTCCTACATCATGCAGGTGTTCCCGGAAACCCGCGCCAGCGGCGGTATTATCGAGTCGGGCATCCTGCCCATGCCCAAGCTGCAAGCCGAACTGATGGCGCGTCATGACCAGGAATCTGCCGGCCAGTTGTGGCTCAAGGCAGATTGCAACCTGCCGATTTCCGGTTCGATCAAGGCACGCGGCGGCATCTATGAAGTGCTCAAGCATGCCGAAGACCTGGCGCTGGCTGCCGGCCTGCTCACCATCGATGACGACTACGCCAAACTGGACAGCGATGCCATGCGCGCTTTCTTCGGCCAATACAAGGTCGCGGTCGGCTCGACCGGCAACCTCGGCCTGTCCATCGGCATCATGAGTGCACAGCTGGGCTTCCAGGCCTCGGTGCATATGTCGGCCGATGCCCGCCAGTGGAAGAAGGACAAGCTGCGCGCCCATGGCGTGACCGTGGTTGAATATGAATCCGACTACAGCGTCGCGGTGGCACAAGGCCGCAAACAGGCCGAATCCGATCCTAGCTGCCACTTTGTCGACGATGAAAATTCTACCAGCCTGTTCCTCGGCTACGCCGTTGCCGCCGAGCGCCTGCAGCGCCAGATCGCGGCCGCCGGCATCACTGTCGACGCCGAACACCCGCTGTTCGTCTATCTGCCATGCGGCGTTGGTGGCGGCCCGGGCGGTTTGCATCCGGCTTTCCGGTACAATGCGACCATGTTGAATCTTTCGCCAAGAATGGGCGCCAAGCTCACCAACGCCCAGTTCGCCAACCTGCATACCTTTCTGGTGGCGGCCCGCCACCTGAGCTTCGCCCGCGCCGCCGAAGAGCTCTGCCTGACCGCCAGCGCCGTCAGCCACCGTATCGCCCGTCTGGAACAAAGCCTGTCACTTGCACTCTTCCACCGCCTGACCCGGAGGGTCGCCCTGACCGAAGACGGCGAGCGCATCTACCGCATTTTGCAAGGAGCGATGGGGGAGCTGTCAGAGGCATTGCAGCAGACACCGCAAGCCGAAGTGGCCGGCGCCATCGCGCTCTATGTCCGTCCGTCACTGGCTCAGTGCTGGCTGGTGCCGCGTCTGGCCAACTTCAGCGCCCGTTACCCGCATATCTCGCTGGATATCCGCGTGGGTAACGATAACGTCGAC
>NZ_RJTZ01000277.1:0-1768 GCF_024343515.1 Aquitalea sp. S1-19
ATGGCCAAGGCCAAAAATCCGGCCAATTGGGTTGTGGTCGGTACGCCGCAATCGTACGAGGTATACGGCTGCATGGTGCGCAAAGGCGATGCGCCATTCAAGAAGGTGGTCGATGATGCGATCAAGGCAACCTACGCTTCCGGCGAGATCAACAAGATCTACAGCAAGTGGTTCCTGCAGCCGGTTCCACCCAAAAACCTGAACCTGAACTTCCCGATGTCGGGTGCAATCAAGGCCTTGATCAAGCGCCCTACCGATCGCGCTGTTGATCAGCTGTAAGCAGGATTTTCGGCAGGCTGGAACAAGCCTCTGTAGGGGGCTTGTTCAATTAGTTTGAGGCAAATCAACGGTTGTCTTTTCTGTTTTGATAGAAACTAGGCGAATGAGATATTCATTTAGAGTTTCCTAATGTATTAGGCTCGATGCAATATCCAGGAAAACGGTATTTCAGGCATCTCCCCCCATGCTGCTTATTGGGATGAGAAAGATGCCGAAGTGCTGCTTAATAGACGGTACGCCGTCGATCGCATCCATCCCTATCTGGAGAAATAGAATATGCCTCATACCTTGCGTTTATTGCCTCTTGCCTTGGCTTGCACCTTGCTTTCCACATCGGCCATGGCTGCCGAGCCGACCGGAACCCTGAAGAAAATCAGGGACTCCGGCACCATCGTGCTTGGCCACCGGGATTCTGCGATTCCTTTTGCCTACCTGGCCGGTGGCAAGCAGCCGGTCGGCTATTCGCTCGATCTTGCCCAGCATGTGGTTGATGCGGTGAAGAAAGAGCTGAACATGCCGAACCTGAAGGTGCGCTACAACATGGTGACCGGCCAGACGCGCATCCCCTTGCTGCAGAACGGGACAGTTGATATCGAGTGCGGCGCTACGACCAATAATGTCGAGCGTCAGCGTCAGGTCGATTTCTCGGTCGGCATCTTCGAGATCGGCACCCGCTTGCTGGTGAAAAAAGATTCCGGCATCAAGGACTTTGCCGATCTGAAGGGCAAGAATGTGGTGGTCTCTGCCGGAACGACGGGCGAGCGTTTGATGCGGATCATGAATGCCAACCAGAAGCTCGGCATGAATATCGTGGCGGCCAAGGATAATGGCGAGTCGTTCCTGATGCTGGAGTCTGGTCGGGTTGCGGCTTTCATGACCGACGATGCCATGCTCTACGGCGAGCGTGCCAAGGCGCGCAATCCGGCAGAGTGGGTGGTAGTGGGCAAACCGCAGTCGAGCGAGATTTACGGCTGCATGATGCGCAAGGGTGATGCGCCATTCAAGGCATTGGTGGACAAGGCTATCGTGAATACCTACAAGTCGGGGCAGATCAATGCGATCTACGACAAGTGGTTCATGCGGCCGATTCCGCCGAAGAATCTGAATCTTGGTTTCCCAATGTCGCCGGAGTTTAAGGCATTGATCGCCAAGCCTTCGGATAAGCCGGCGGCAAGCTGATTCCTGTCGTACAAGCAATGCGGTAATACAAGGGGGGCAGCGGCCCCCTTTATTTAATGGAGTCGTTCATGAATTACAACTGGGACTGGAACATCTTCTTCAAGTCCACCGGAATCGGTAACGAGATTTACCTCGACTGGTATATCACGGGTCTGGGCTGGACGCTGGCCTTGGCGCTGGCGGCATGGCTGGTTGCGCTGCTGCTGGGTGGGCTGTTGGGTGTGATGCGCACCTTGCCCAACAAGTGGTTGTCCGGCATCGCCACCTGCTATGTCGAGCTGTTCCGTAATGTACCGCTCTTGGTGCAGCT
>NZ_RJTZ01000278.1:0-1764 GCF_024343515.1 Aquitalea sp. S1-19
CACCTTGCGTATGCCCAGTACCACCGGGCTATGCGGATCTTCCGCCGTTTCGCACTTGGCGTGATGCTTGCGATGGATAGACGCCCACTCCTTGGTCACCTGACCTGTGGTCAGCCATAGCCAGAAACGGAAGAAATGGCTGGGAAGCGGGTGCAGATCCAGCGCGCGGTGCGCCTGATGGCGATGCAGGAAAATAGTCACCGATGCGATAGTGATATGGGTCAGCCCCAGCCCTACCAGGATATAGCCCCACCAGGGCAGATCAATCAAACCATTAAGCCACTGCATCTTGCGTTCGCACCATTATTAGACAGATTACTCGATTCTATCGTTTATTTTTATGGCATGGCTATGTTTATTGCGTGGCCAGGCCATCGTCAGCCGGCAACGAGTATTGTAAGATGCCACTCTGGACTCAACGCAGAGCAGGTTTCGTGAATATCAAGAAGCAAAGCTGGAAACTGGCTGCAGCAACAGCAGCCTCCCTTGCCGCCCTGTATGGCGGCTTCTCCTATTGGGCCGGTATCAAGGCCGAAGCAACGCTGGCCGAACAGCACAAGCTGCTGTCCACCATGTCGATGTTTACCATCAAGTCGCATAGTTACCAGCGCGGCTGGTTTTCCTCGACCGAAACCACCGAGCTTGAGCTGAACAAGCGCCTGCTCGGCCCTTATCTGGGTGCTCTGCCCGATAATCTGCGCCCGCTCTTGGGCGGTACGCTGCGTTATACCAACAAGATCCAGCATGGCCCGCTGCCCGGCCTTGCCAGCTTCAACCTGATGCCGGCCCGCGCACTGGTGACCACCGAGTTCGATATGAGCCCGGCTACGCGCAAGACACTGTCGCGCTTCTTCGGCGAAGCCGAACCGATTACCGTGACCAACCGTCTGGGCTTTGGCGGTGGCGGCGAGCTGAAAGTCAATATTCCCAAGTTTGACTACGAAGAGACACTGGCCGGCGTCAAGATGAACTGGCAGGGCTTCGACCTCAAGGTGGATTACGGGCGCGGCTTCAAGGAATATCTGCTGGAAGCCGACTCTCCGGGCTTTGTGCTGGATGCGGCCAGCAAGGGACGCTTTGCCTTTGACGGCGTACGTTATGTATCCGATGTTCGCCCCGGCGATAGTGGCGTGCGTCTGGGCACTGGCGAGCTGAACGTCAACAACGTCAAGCTGGGCTGGAAGGAAGCCATTCCTTACAGCATCAAGCTGAACGAACTGATTTATCTGGTCACGCGGGTCAGGGTGGGCGAGTTCATCAACCCGTCGGGCGAGCTCAAGCCATCCAATGTCGAGCTGACCAAGCTGAACTACCAGATTGTTACCAGCGAGCAGGATCAGTTCGTCAATACGCGCGGCAAACTAGGCTTTGAGACTTTCCGCTACGACGAGCAGAAATACGGCCCGCTCAAGCTCGATATCTCGGCCAACCACCTGCATGGCCCGACACTGGTCAAGCTGGATCAGGAGCTATCCAAGATCCCATTCGAGAACATTGCACCGGCAGATATGCGCAAGCGCTATATCGATACCATCCTGAAAAATGGTGTACCGCTACTGCAAAACGATCCCAAGCTGGTGGTTCACCAGCTTGAGCTGGGCTTGCCTAGCGGCATGAGCTCGCTGACCGGCTCCATGGCGATCAAGGGCTTCCAGGAAACCGACCTTAAGTCACCGCTGACCTTTATCAGCCGCTTTATTGTCGACGCCGATGTCTCACTGCCCAAACCGGCACTGGAAACCATGGTGGTCGCACAGGCACGCA
>NZ_RJTZ01000279.1:0-1729 GCF_024343515.1 Aquitalea sp. S1-19
TCCAGCATGGCCCGCTGCCCGGCCTTGCCAGCTTCAACCTGATGCCGGCCCGCGCACTGGTGACCACCGAGTTCGATATGAGCCCGGCTACGCGCAAGACACTGTCGCGCTTCTTCGGCGAAGCCGAACCGATTACCGTGACCAACCGTCTGGGCTTTGGCGGTGGCGGCGAGCTGAAAGTCAATATTCCCAAGTTTGACTACGAAGAGACACTGGCCGGCGTCAAGATGAACTGGCAGGGCTTCGACCTCAAGGTGGATTACGGGCGCGGCTTCAAGGAATATCTGCTGGAAGCCGACTCTCCGGGCTTTGTGCTGGATGCGGCCAGCAAGGGACGCTTTGCCTTTGACGGCGTACGTTATGTATCCGATGTTCGCCCCGGCGATAGTGGCGTGCGTCTGGGCACTGGCGAGCTGAACGTCAACAACGTCAAGCTGGGCTGGAAGGAAGCCATTCCTTACAGCATCAAGCTGAACGAACTGATTTATCTGGTCACGCGGGTCAGGGTGGGCGAGTTCATCAACCCGTCGGGCGAGCTCAAGCCATCCAATGTCGAGCTGACCAAGCTGAACTACCAGATTGTTACCAGCGAGCAGGATCAGTTCGTCAATACGCGCGGCAAACTAGGCTTTGAGACTTTCCGCTACGACGAGCAGAAATACGGCCCGCTCAAGCTCGATATCTCGGCCAACCACCTGCATGGCCCGACACTGGTCAAGCTGGATCAGGAGCTATCCAAGATCCCATTCGAGAACATTGCACCGGCAGATATGCGCAAGCGCTATATCGATACCATCCTGAAAAATGGTGTACCGCTACTGCAAAACGATCCCAAGCTGGTGGTTCACCAGCTTGAGCTGGGCTTGCCTAGCGGCATGAGCTCGCTGACCGGCTCCATGGCGATCAAGGGCTTCCAGGAAACCGACCTTAAGTCACCGCTGACCTTTATCAGCCGCTTTATTGTCGACGCCGATGTCTCACTGCCCAAACCGGCACTGGAAACCATGGTGGTCGCACAGGCACGCACTCTGTTCACCGTTGACGCCAGCGCAGAAGACCAGCCGGACATGGCCGAAATCGATGATCTGGCCAAGAGTCTGCTGGATGCCCAATTGGCCGAATGGGCAGACAAGAAGCTGATCAAGTTCGATGGCAAGCAGGTTTCCACCAAGCTGGACTTTCAGGGAGGCATCCTGAAGATCAACCAGCAAAAAGTAGCCCTGCCATGGGAAGAGAAAGAAGATCCACTCCCCACGGACGCGAGCGCAGCTTTGTAAGCGCGCACAAGCCAATAAAAAGCTGGCTCGCGCCGGCTTTTTATTATCTGGGCTCTTCAGGTGCCCATCTGGCTTTGCAGGTAGTTGTGTACTCCGACGCGGGCAATCAGATCCTGCTGCGTCTCCAGCCAGTCCACATGCTCCTCTTCGGCGGCGAGAATATCGTCTAGCAATTCGCGCGTCACATAGTCGCGCACGCTTTCGCAATACTGGATAGCATCACGCAAGAGCGGAATCGCCTCCATCTCCAGCTTGAGATCACAGGCGATCATTTCCTCGGGATGCTCGCCAATATACAAACGCCCCAGATCCTGCAAATTGGGCAAGCCCTCCAGAAACAGGATACGCTCAATCAAACGGTCGGCATGCTTCATCTCGTCGATGGACTCATGATACTCATGCTCGTCCAGACGCTTAAGCCCCCAATTGCGGTACATGCGAGCATGCAGGAA
>NZ_RJTZ01000028.1:0-34103 GCF_024343515.1 Aquitalea sp. S1-19
TCGGGACTCGGGACTCGGGACTCGGGACTCGGGACTCGGGTTTCAGTGTTCCGGCCAAGCACACTCGCGTCAACACCGCAGATCCCGGCCCCCCAATCCCGAAAAACCAAACCCCGACTCCCTACTCCCCATGCTGCGCCAGCGCCCAGGCCACATGCTCGCGCACCAGCGCCGAGTCATAGTTGCTTCTGGCTTGCAGCGCGGCCATGACCTCGGGCGTGCCCGGTGCATTGCCTAAGCCCACCGCCAGATTGCGCAACCAGCGCTCGTAACCGATGCGATAGATCGGGCTGCCGGCCATGCGCTGATTGAATTCGTCTTCGCTCCAGCCAAACAATTCGACCAGGGACACATCGTCCAGACCATGACGCACGGCAAAATCCGCCTCATGGCTCGCCACGGCAAAGCGGTTCCACGGACATACCAGCTGGCAATCGTCGCAGCCATAAACCCGGTTGCCGATCAGGGGGCGCAGCGCCTCGGGACTGGCACCAGAGAGTTCGATGGTGAGGTAAGAGATGCAACGCCGCGCATCCAGCTGATAAGGCGCGATAATGGCCTGCGTCGGACACGCTGTGATGCAGCGCGTGCAACTGCCGCAGTGCGCCGGCTCTTCATGGTCTTCGGGCAGCGGCAGATCGGTAACGATCTCGCCCAGAAAAAACAGCGAGCCCTGCTCGCGATTGAGCAACAAGGTATGTTTGCCGCGCCAGCCGAGCCCCCCCTGTGCCGCCAGCGCCACCTCGGCAATCGGGGCACTGTCGGTAAACACCCGACCGCCCAGCGCGCCTGCCGCCGCACTGACCCGCTCGCTTAACGCTTGCAGGCGTTTACGCAAGACCTTGTGATAGTCGCGCCCCAGCGCATAACGCGACAGATACGCTGCCCCGGGTTCGGCCAGTACCGCCTCGGCCGCCCGGGCCTCGCCCGGCCAGTAATTCATGCGCACCGAGATCACGCTCAGGGCACCGGGCACCAACTCGGCCGGACGCACCCGCATCAGACCATGGCGCGCCATATAATCCATTTCACCGTGGTGCCCGGCATCCAGCCAGGCCTGCAGGCGCTCTGCCGCCTCGGGCGGCAGCTCTGCACGGGTGATGCGCACGCCGTCAAAGCCCAGTTCTTGCGCCCATGCTTTGATTTGTGCCGCCAATTCGGGATAATCCACGTTTTGCATTTTACTCTCGGTCATGGTTATGGATGATACCAGCACCCGCAGCGGCTACCTGCCGGATGAAGCGGCTACATTAGGCTTGGGCGCAAGCCTGGCACAGGCCATCATCCCGGGCATGGTGATTTTTCTGGAAGGCGACCTAGGCGCAGGCAAAACCACGCTGACCCGCGGCCTGCTACAGGGGCTAGGCCATCAGGGGCGGGTCAAGAGTCCGACCTATACGCTGGTTGAGACCTACCCGCTGGCGAGTCTGACCGCGCACCATTTCGACCTGTACCGCTTCAATGATCCGGAAGAATGGGAAGATGCCGGCTTTCGCGAACTATTCGACCACGATACCCTGTGTCTGGTCGAATGGCCGGAAAAGGCGCAAGGCCTGTTGCCACAGCCTGATCTCACTCTAGCGCTAGCGGTGGCCGATGATGGCCGCACCTACCGCATCCACGCCCATGCCGCACAAGGGATTCAATGTCTGAGCCGACTTTCGATCTAAGCCGCCGCCATCTAGTCGGCGCCGCAGCGGCAACCTGGCTGCTGTCCGTCAGCCGCATCGGTTTTGCCGCCGTACCGCAAATCGTCGCGCTGCGCATCTGGCCGTCGACCACCTATACCCGCATCACGCTAGAGTCCAGCGAAACACTGCGCTACAAGCAGTTCAGCCTGAGCAATCCGGCGCGCCTGGTGGTGGACCTGGAAGGGGTGACGCTCAACGCGCTCTTGACCGGCATCAATAGCCAGATCACCGATGCCGACCCTTATATCAAAAGTGCCCGCGCCGGGCAGTTCACCCCGGATACGGTACGTCTGGTACTGGAGCTCAAGACCGATGTCGCCCCGCAAGTGTTTACCCTGAGCCCGGTCGCCGGCTTTCGCGACCGGCTGGTGGTCGATTTGTATCCGGCCAAGGCACAGGAAGACCCGCTACTGGCGCTCTTGCAGGACTACAACAAGGGCAAGCTGGACGAGCAGCCGCAACTGAAGCCACAACCGGGCAAGGCCGGCATCGACCGGCCAGTGACCATCGTGCTGGACCCCGGTCACGGCGGCGAAGACCCGGGCGCGGTCGGGCCTTCCGGTGTTCGGGAAAAGGATGTGGTGCTGAAGATTGCACGCGAGCTGCAGAAAATGATCAACAGCCAGCGCAATATGCGCGCGCATCTGACGCGCGACGAAGACGTTTTCATTCCGCTGGGCGTGCGCGTGGCCAAGGCACGCAAGCTGGGGGCAGATCTCTTTATCTCCATCCATGCCGACGCCTTTACCACGCCGACGGCGCGCGGCTCTTCGGTATTTGCCCTGTCGGAAAAAGGCGCCACCTCGACTGCGGCCCGCTTTCTGGCCAAAACCCAGAACGATGCCGACTTGATAGGCGGGGTAAAGATAGGCGGCAAGGACAAGTATCTGGCGCATACCCTGCTCGACCTGACCCAGACCGCCACCATCAATGACAGTCTGAAGCTGGGCAAGGCGGTGCTGGGGCGCATGGGCAGCCTCAATACCCTGCACAAATCGCAGGTCGAACAGGCCGGCTTTGCCGTACTCAAGGCACCGGACATTCCGTCGATTCTGGTGGAAACGGCGTTTATCAGTAATCCGGAAGAAGAAAGAAAGCTGGTCGACCCGGCCTTTCAGCGCCAGATGGCCGAGGCGCTACTGGCCGGTGTGAAAGGCTACTTCTCGCAAAGCACCTTGTTTGCCAGAACGTAAAATAGGGAGTGGGAAATAGGGAACGGGGGGTAACTGCGTCTACTCCCTACTCCCCAATCTCGTCCGGCGGGCTAGTCGGGACGCGATAGCTTTCATCCGCCCACTGCCCCAGATCGATCAGCTTGCAGCGCTCGCTGCAAAACGGGCGGTAGCGGCTTTCAGGCGTCCACGGCACGGGCGCGCCGCAAGTCGGGCAGGAAACGGTTTTGATAGGGGTATTGCTCTGGCTGGTCATGGTTAAAACTTGCAATAGGTCATGGAAAAGTCGATATCCTGCTCGCTCTGGCGCGCACGCGCTTCACCGGTGCCGGTCTGGACAAAGCGCAAATTGATCGCGTACTTATTGGCCGACAACTCCGGCAGCACATCCAGCCCCTCGGGGTAGTCGACACGGATCAGCTGCACCACGCGGCCGCCCGACATCTGCTGAAAAGCCCCGCGCCGCGCCTGATACGCATGCGTCTTGCCGCTGTCGCGCAGCAGACGCAACAAAATATCGGCAGCCTCGGAAGTCGGCATCATGGGTTCGGCCCAACGCTGGATATCAGAGCGGCGCTCTTCGGCGCTCTTGCTCTGCCACAAGGCATAAGACGGCAAATCAAACGAGCAGGTCCCGCCCGGAATCACCGCACGCTGCTTGATCGACATCAGCCATTCATTCTCGCGCAAATGCTGGCCAAACTTGCTGGTCAACTGCAGCAATCGCCCGGCAACCTGATCAATCCGGTCCAGCTCGGCATCCAGCGCGACCGCGTCGATCGCCGGGTTGCTATGCAAACCTTCCAACACCTGCCTCTGCCGCTCCAGCTCCTGCAGCAAATCGGACTTAAGTTCGGCGCGCGACGCCACTTCCAGGATCTCGAACAGAACCAGAAGTGCAGAATGGTGTTCAAACGGGTGTTCCCGCGTAATGAAAAAATTCAGCCGCAGATAGAGCTGCTCCAGGCGGAGCAAGGCACGCGTACGTTCGGTAACAGGGAACTCAAAACTAATCACTACGCGAATCCGTATGGTCTGTGGATGAGGGCGGACAGGCCGCACCGGTAAAACTGGCTAGATAATAACGATGTTTAAGCGCAACTTGAAGATCAAGCGCGGTTAAATCGCCACTATTATCGATTACATCGTCACTTCTGGCCTTGCGTTCGCTGCGCGACAGTTGTGCCGCCATAATGGCATGCACCTGTTCTTCTGTCAGTCGGCTTCTTTGCATCACCCGCGACACCTGCATTTCTTCCGGGCAATCGATGGCCAGGGTGCGCGACAGCAGGCCAAGATAAGTGCCGGTTTCAAATAACAAAGGCACCACCAGCATCGCATACGGGCTGTGCCCGAGTGACAGCTGGCGCAGACTCTCGGCATGAATCAGCGGATGCAGAATGCCCTCCAGTTGCGCGCGCCGGGCTGGATCGGCAAACACCAGCGCCCGCATCGCCGCCCTGTCCATACTGCCATCGGCCGCGATCACACCAGGACCAAACCCGGCTGCAATCGCCGGCATGGCCGCACCGCCAGAAGCACTCAGCGCATGCGCGACCTCGTCGGTGTCGACCACATCGACCCCCAACGCGGCAAAGCGCTGCGCCACCGCACTCTTGCCCGAGCCTATGCCACCGGTCAGCCCGATAATCGCCCGCTTACAAGCTGCCAAGATACCACCCCACGATAGCAGGCCCCCATATCAGCGCGATCAAGCCAGCCGCCGCCAGATAAGGGCCGAACGGCAAGGGCTGGCCGCGCCCCAGACGCGCGGCGGCCATCATGGCGATGCCCCACAAGGCACCGACCAGACTGGACAGCAGAATAATCAGCGGCAACATCTGCCAGCCCAGCCATGCACCCAGCGCCGCCAGCAGCTTGAAGTCGCCATAGCCCATGCCTTCCTTGCCGGTGACCAGCTTGAATGCCCAGTACACCGACCACAAGGACAGATAACCCGCCATCGCCCCCACCACCACGTCGGACAGTGGCAAGATACCGGTCAGCAAATGGAACAACAGGCCGGCCCACATCAGCGGCAGGGTGATATCGTCCGGCAGCAATTGGGTATCAGCATCGATAAAGGTCAGCGCAATCAGCGCGCCAGCCAGCAGCAAGCTCCCCGCCAGCATGACCGATGGCCCGAAGCGCCAGGCCAGCACGGCAAACAGCACACCCGTGACCAGTTCGACCAGAGGGTAACGCAGCGGAATCGGCGCCTGACAATCGGCGCAGCGCCCGCGCAAAGACAGCCAGCCCAGGAGCGGAATATTGTGCCAGGGGCGAATGGCCGCACCGCACTGCGGGCAGCGCGAGCGCGGCACCATCAGGTTGAAGGGCGCGCTCGGGGCGATCTCTTCGCCACGCAGTTCGGCACATTCGGCAGCCCAGCGCCGCTCCATCATCACCGGCAGCCGTGCAATCACCACATTGAGAAAACTGCCGACAAACAGGCCAAACAGCGCGACCAGCAGAATAAAAGCCACAGGCGGCAAAGCCAGCATCAGATCGAATAGCGCCATCAGCCCACCACCTGCCCCATCTTGAAGATAGGCATATACATGGCAATCACCAGGCCACCAATCAGCACACCCAGCACCACCATGATCACCGGCTCCATCAGGCTGGACAGCGCAGCCACCGCGTTATCCACTTCTTCTTCGTAAAAGTCGGCCACCTTCTCCAGCATGGAGTCGAGCGAGCCCGACTCCTCGCCGATGGCGGTCATCTGCATCACCATATTGGGGAACAGATCACTTTTTTGCATGGCGTAAGTCAGGCTGGAACCGGTACTGACCTCGGTGCGGATCTGCCCGGTGGCATCGGCATACACCTGGTTGCCCGATGCCCCGCCCACCGAATCCAGCGCTTCGACCAGCGGTACACCGGCGGTAAACAGCGTGGCCAGCGTGCGCGTCCAGCGCGCAATGGTCGCCTTTCTCACGATGTCACCGATCACCGGCAGCTTCAGCACAATGCGGTCGGCAATCTTGTGTGCCTTGGGTGAGCGCTTGAAGGCAAACATGCTGCCGAAAATCGCCCCGAACAGGCCACCGAAAATCAGCCACCACCATTCGACAAAGAAGTCGGACAGCCAGATCACGAACATGGTCGGCGCCGGCAAGTCTGCACCGAAGCTGGAGAACAGGTCTTTAAACGCCGGAATCACGTAGATCATTATCACGGCAGTAATGATAAAAGCCGTGCCGATAATCGCCGTCGGGTAGATCATGGCCGACTTGATCTTGGCCTTGATCGCCAGTGTTTTTTCCTTATAGGTCGCCAGCTTGTCCAGCAGCGAATCCAGCACACCGCCGGTTTCACCCGCCGCGATCATATTGCAGAACAAGGCATCGAACTGCAGCGGATGCTTGCGAAAAGACTCGGACAGCGAGCTGCCGTTTTCCACTTCGGCGCGGATATCCAGCAGCAGCTTGGTCATGCGCGGATTGCTGTGGCCGCGTGCGGTAATATCGAATGCCTGCAACAGCGGCACACCGGCACGCATCATGGTCGATAGCTGGCGGGTAAACAGCGCCACATCCTTTTCGGTGATGCTGCTGCCCAGCTTTTGCCGTTTACGCTTGATCTTGAGCACATTGATGCCCTGACGGCGCAGCATCATGCGGGCCACGGCTTCGGTTTCGGCGCGAATCTCGTTGCGCACCACCTTGCCGCCCTTGTCCTTCCCCTCCCATTCCCAGGCATATTGGGCGGGATTTTTCACGCTTGCAGCTTTAGCCATAGTGCGATCCGTTATTGTTTTTCATGTACTGCCACGCTACCGCCGGCGGCGTGTATCAATCGTTGGTCAAGGCCAGCACTTCCGTGAGCGAAGTCACGCCCTGCTTCACCTTGAGCAAGCCGGCATGGCGCAGGTCTATCATGCCCTCCTCGCGTGCCAGATCGGCGATATCGCTGGCATTGGCGTCACGCAGGATCAAGCGGATCATCGCATCGGTCATCGGCATCAGCTCGTACAAGCCGGTCCGCCCCTTGTAACCGCTGCCGCGGCAAGTATCACAGCCGACCGGGCCATAGGGCTGCCAACTGCCATCAAGATCGGCCTCGATAAACCCCGCCTGCAGCAGCGCCTCGCGTGGCAATTCCACCGGCGCCTTGCACTCCTTGCACAAGCGCCGCGCCAAGCGTTGCGCCATGATCAGCAACACCGAACTGGCCACGTTAAACGGCGCCACGCCCATATTGAGCAAACGGGTCAGCGTGGCCGGTGCGTTATTGGTATGCAGCGTGGAGAACACCATATGGCCTGTCTGCGCCGCCTTGATCGAAATATCCGCCGTTTCGAAGTCGCGAATCTCGCCCACCATGATGATGTCCGGATCTTGGCGCAAGAAGGCGCGCAAGGCGGCAGCAAAGGTCAGCCCGGCTTTTTCATTGACGTTGACCTGGTTGATCCCCGGCAGGTTGATTTCCACCGGGTCTTCCGCAGTGGAAATATTGGTATCGGTCTTGTTCAGAATATTGAGGCAGGAATACAGCGACACCGTCTTGCCCGAGCCGGTCGGGCCGGTCACCAGCACCATACCGTACGGTCGCTCGATGGCATCCAGCAGCAGCTTTTTCTGCGCGGGCTCGAAACCCAGTTGCTCTACATCCAGCGACGCGGCCGACGCGTCCAGAATACGCATCACGATCTTTTCGCCATACAGGGTCGGCAAGGTGCTGACCCGGAAATCGATCGCCTTATGCTTGGACACCACCAGCTTGAGGCGGCCATCCTGTGGCACGCGCTTTTCCGAAATATCCAGCCGCGAAATGACCTTGATGCGCGAAGCCAGCTTGTCCTTGATCGCCAGAGGCGGACGGGCAATTTCCTTCAGCTCGCCATCCACCCGATAGCGGATGCGGTAGTATTTTTCATACGGCTCGAAATGGATGTCCGACGCTCCGCCATTCACCGCATCTATCAGCACCTTGTGCAGAAACTTCACCACTGGCGCGTCTTCCACATCCGGCAGCTTGTCGCCCATGGGCGCATCCGGGTCAACCAGCTCCATCTCGCCCAGATCTTCGCCGACCAATGCGTTCAGCGCCTGCCCCGCTTCGCTTTCGCTATAACGGCCAATCAGACGCCCCAGTTTGTCATCCTCGACCACCACCACATCGACCGTCAGCCCGGTCTTGAAGGTAATGGCGTGCAGGGTCTGGGTCATGGTCGGGTCGGATGCGCCAACAAACAGCTTGCTGCCGCGCTTGAACAGCGGCACCAACCGGCGCTGCAGCACCAGATCCTCATCTAGTACACCACGCGGCATATCGTCCGGATCCATGGCCGACAGGTCAAACAGGGGGAAACCGAAAGCCTGCGCGGCAAAACTGGCCAGCTCCAGTGGCGTCATGCGCTTGCTTACCAGCAACTGCTCGACAAAACTGCAGTTGGCGGTTTTCGCCTGCCGGTCTATTGCATCGGCGTCATGCTGCGACAATTTGCCCCGCTGTACCAGCGCCCGCCCCAAGCCGGAAAAACCCGCCGCATTATCCATAAGCCTGCTGTCCCCTGTTTTTTTAACCCCGTACCCGGCATCCCGCCGCGCAAGGAAAGATCATGCCTTGCTAAGGCGTACGCGCCGTATCGCGCGCTCGCCAATCTGTAATATTTCAAATATGCAGCCATAACGCTTGCAACACGTACCGACGTCGGGAATATCCCCGTAATGCTCGATCAGCAAACCGTTCAGCGTCTTGGGGCCGGACAGCGGCAAGGCCAGCGCAAACTGGCGGTTCAAGTCGCGCAGCGCCATGCTGGCATCCACCAGCAGCGAGCCATCGCTGGCGCGCGTGACCAGCGTTGCCTGCTCCGGCGACTGGGTGGTGAACTCGCCGACCACCACCTCAAGGATGTCCTCCATCGTCACCAGCCCCATCAGCTCGCCATACTCGTCAACCACCACCCCGATGCGACGGCGGTTTTCCTGAAAGTTTTGCAACTGGGTAAACAGCGGGGTGCTGGCCGGTACGAAATAAGGCTCGCGGGCCACTTCACGCAAGCCGTCCAGCGTCAGACCTTCGCGCATCAGATGTAGCACTTTACGCACATGCAAAATGCCAATCAAATTTTCCAGCCCATTTTCGCATACCAGAATACGCGAATGATGGCAGGTCTGCAGCTTGACCAGCGTTTCATCCAGCGGCTCGGCCAGATCCACCGCCTCGATGTGGCGTCTTGGCACCATCACATCCTCGGCGGTAAAGCCTTCCAGTTCGAACAGGTTGACCAGCATGGAGCGGTGCTTGCTCTGGGTAAAGCGCGTCGACTCCAGCGCCAGCAGGCGCAACTCGTCAGCCGAAATCTGTCCGCTATCATGGCTGACATTCACCCGCAGCAACTTCAACACGCCCTGCACAAACAGGTTGACGAACCACACCAGCGGATACAACAGCTTGAGCAGCAAAACCAGCGGCCCGCTCACCGCGGCCGCGACCTTGAGCGCATGCGCCGCCGCCAGAATCTTGGGCGTGGCTTCGGAAAACACCAGAATGGCGAATGTCACCGCCAGTGTGGCCAGACCCAGCGCCAGCTCATTCTGGCCGACCAAACGAAACACAATCACCGTAGACAGCGAAGCGGCGGCCGAATTGACGAAGTTGTTGCCCAGTAGAATCACGCCCAGCAATTTATCGGTCTGCGCCAGCAGGCCCAAAGCACGGCGTGCACCCTTATTGCCAGCAGCGGCCTGCGATTTCAAACGGAAGCGGTTGGCCGCCATCATGCCGGTTTCGGACATGGAAAAAAACGCGGAAATCGCCAGCAGGATCACCAGCGTCAAAAACAGGATGGATAAGGGGATGTCGTTCAAGGGGAATGGGCACTAAATAAGGAACAGGCTCAAATTATATGGGATGGATGGCAGCGGGTACAGCGACCAGCCCCAAGCATGCTCTCAAGCGTAAAAAAACCCGGCAGCGCGGCTGCCGGGTTGATTTCAAGCTTCGAAGAAAAGCTTAGAACTTGTGAACTACGTTGAAGCTGTAAGTCTTTTCATCGCCATTCACGCCGGCATCGCTACCGTCAAACTTGATCTGACCATATTGCAGGCCGGCGATAGTGCGCTTGGAGAACTTGTAATCCACACCCACGATCCACTGGTCGTAACCGGTGTCGGATGCTTTATCGCCATCTACCTTGGCATCCCAGCCCTTGGCGTAGGAGAACTTAGGCACGAAACGGTCAACGGTGTAGGCAACAGTCAAGCCCGCTTCGTTGGTTTTAACATCCTTATCGGCAATCGCAGCCGAGAAGGCAGCATCGGCAAACTCACCGGCCCACGAAGCATCACCACCTTGTGACTTGGTGTACTGATAGGACAGGGCTGCATACAGATTGTTGGCATCAACGCCGCCTTCAATACGGAACTGCTTGCTGTCGGTACCAACTTTGGCATCTTGTTGCAGGTAGTCAACACCGACGAACATATTGCTGAATGCGTAGGTGCCGCCAATGTTCCACTTGTTGGCCGAGCCCTCAGCCTCGTCAAAACCGTAAACGGCAGCGAAAGTCAGACCGCCCAGGTTCGGGCTGTCATAACGCACAGCATTGTTAAAGCGGCCATCGTTACGATAGTAGGTGCTGAAGCCGGCAGCCTTGCTGCCGTACTCGTAGGTGTCCAGGCTTTCCAGATCCAGGTTGCCATAGGTACTCAGCTTACCAATTTTGATCGAACCGAAATCACCGGCGAAGCCGACGAAGGAGTCACGACTAGCCCAAACATTAGAGCCTTTGCCATTGGAGAAACTACCATCAGCATTTTGTCCATCGATGCTCAGCTTGGACTCAACCTGCCAGATGGCCTTCAGGCCATTACCCAGATCTTCGCTACCCTTGAAACCGATACGCGAACCGATATCGTCAACATTGGTTACAGAACCGGCGTCGCCGGCTTTAACGCTTTCAACGCCAGCCTTGATCGCGCCGTAGATAGTCACGTCAGCCATGGCGGCAGCAGGCAGCATGGCAACAGCCAGTGCAATGATTTTCTTGTTCATGAGTCTTTCCTTTTTCGAGGTCGGTTAACTTGCCTGATCCCGCGAGCGGGTCGGGCATATTGTTTGCCACTGCTGTCTCGCACTGGTCATGCGCATATACTAAGTGCCGCGTTGCTAAAAAACAAAAACAGGCCACCGATGCGGCCAAAATAGAGACAATTAAACCGAAGAAAAACAAGCAAAACCAAGCCAATCAAGGCTTTATTCAATGTATCTATTTTGCAACACAGATAAAAAGCTATATAAGAAAAACACCAAAACTTCATGAAAGCCCCGCCATGAACCCGTCACCCGTACTGTGCTGGCTGCGCCGTGACCTGCGCCTGAGCGACCATGCGACCTTGTCCCGCGCGCAACAATGCGGCCCGGTACTGGCTGTTTTCGTTTTTGATCCGGCCTTGCTGACAGGCCTGCCGGCGAACGACAAGCGCGTGGCGTTTATCTGCGCCGCACTCGATGAAATCCGCACCCGCTTGCGGGCGCTGGGTAGCGAACTGGTGGTGAGCTATGGCGACCCGCAGCAACAACTGCCACACATCGCCGCAAATTGCGGTGCCCGCCAGCTGTTTTTTGCCCGCGACTACGAGCCGATGGCACTGGCACGTGATGCGGAGATCGTGCAAACACTGGAGGCACAAGGCGTGGTGGTTGAAGCGGTCAAGGATCAGGTGGTTTTTGAACAGGACGAACTGCTGAACAAGGCTGGCCAGCCCTACACCGTATTCACCCCCTACGCGCGCGCCTGGCGTGCGCGGTTGACGCCGGCAAGCTATGCCGCGTGGCCCGTAAAATTGGAAAGCCGCGATTTTGCCGCACGCGACAGCCTGCCTGCGCAGTGGCGAGGCGATGAAAAGCCTATTGGCGTACAGGGGTTTGCAAGCGCCAACCTTGCCGCGCTGAATATCCGGACCGGCGAGCGCGGCGCCCTGGCTTTGCTACAGGACTTTGCTATGCGCATCGCCCGCTATGGCGAGCTACGCGATTATCCTGCACGCAAAGGCGTGTCTTATCTGTCGGCCCATTTGCGCTTCGGGACGGTTTCGATCCGGGAACTCGTGCGTCTGGCACTGGATGATGACAGCGCAGGCGCGATGGTCTGGCTGAACGAGCTGATCTGGCGCGAGTTTTACCAGCAATGGCTATGGCACTTCCCAGAGGCTGGACAGACCAGCTTCAAGCCGGCCTACCGCAATTTGGCATGGCCAGGCGAAGACAGACATTTTGATGCCTGGTGCGCAGGGCAAACCGGCTACCCGCTGATTGATGCAGCCATGCGCCAGTTGAAGCTGAGCGGTTATATGCACAACCGGCTACGCATGGTGGCGGCGAGCTTTCTGGTCAAGGATCTGCTGATAGACTGGCAACGCGGCGAGCGCTACTTTGCCAGCCAATTGCTGGACTACGATATGGCAGCCAATTGCGGCGGCTGGCAGTGGGCTGCATCGACCGGCTGCGATGCGCAGCCGTGGTTCCGCATCTTCAATCCGGTAACGCAATCACAGAAATTCGATGCCGACGGCCACTTTATCCGCCGCTACGTTCCCGAACTGGCGATGCTCGACGCGCAAGCCATCCACGCACCGTGGCTGGCCAAGACGCTGCCGGACGGATTTGTACTGGGGCGCGACTACCCGACTCCCATCGTCGAACATGCCAGCCAGCGCGAAAAAGCGCTGGCCTTGTTCGGACGCTGAGCACACGAGGCGCAACTCAGCGCCCGAGCAGCAACTCCAGCACAATCTTGCTGCCGATATAGCCCACCAGCAGCAAGCCAAAGCCGGATAGCGTCCAGCGCACTGCCAGACGGCCACGCCAGCCGTGGCGGACACGCCCCAGCAGCAAGCCGCCAAACACCAGCCAGGCGGCGCAGGCGAAGACAATCTTGTGGTTGAGGGTGAACGGGGTTGCGAACATCTGCTCGGAGAACAGGATGCCGGTCAGCAATGACACCGTCAGCAGCGCGAAGCCGACCGCAATCACCTGGAACATCATCGCCTCCAGCGACAGCAAAGGCGGCAGCTGGCGGGTAAAGGCCGTGGCGCGACGCGCGTGCAAGGCCCTGTCCAGCACCAGCATCAGCATGGCCAACAGCGCGGCAATGGCAAACAGGCTGTAAGCCAGCATGGACACCAATAAATGCAGCGCAAACAAGGGATTCGCCAGTTCATAGCTTAAATGATGGCCCGGCAGCAGCAACTCGACGCCCAGCGCGACCACCGCCAGCGGCAACATCAATAGCTGCAGCCCTTCGACCCGATAGAAGAAGCTGCTGGTCCAGTAGATTAGCAGCATCAGCCACACCACGGTCGACAGCGCGCGCCCCAGCCCCAAGTCCAGATGCGCGCCTGACAAAAGCGGCAGCAGCACCAGCACGGCATGAGCCAGCAGCACCAGACCCAGCACGCCGTGCTCGATGCGCGGGGCACGCGGCAAGACCGCACGGCCTTTCCAGTGCCCTATGTGGTGCCAGGACAGGGCGAAATAAGCCAGTAAAAGACATAAAGACAAAGCAAACAGGAAACCACTCATCGTCATCAGGCCGTCAATGCCGGGCATGTACCCGGCCTCTTGTGTAAAATAGGCAGTTTGAAAGTCTACACCAAAGCTGCATTGCCGTTGGCAGACATGAAGGATGGCCCATGCTTGACAACCTGACGACACGCCTGACGGGCGTGATCAAGACGCTGCGCGGAAACGCGCGCCTCTCCGAATCCAACATCCAGGACGCGATGCGCGAAGTGCGCATGGCGCTGCTGGAAGCCGACGTGGCACTGCCCGTGGTCAAGTCCTTTATCGCCCAGGTCAAAGAGCGCGCGCTCGGCCAGGACGTAATGGGCAGCCTGACTCCGGGTCAGGCGCTCGTCGGCGTGGTCAACGACGAGTTGACCCGCCTGATGGGCGAGAAAAACGACGCCCTGAATCTGGCGGCCCAGCCGCCGGCAGTGGTACTGATGGCCGGCCTGCAAGGCGCGGGTAAAACCACCACCGTCGGCAAGCTGGCCAAGCTGCTGAAGGAAACGCAGAAGAAAAAGGTGCTGGTGGTCTCGGCCGACGTTTACCGTCCGGCCGCCATCGAGCAACTGAAACTGCTGGCCGAACAGGCCGGCGTCGAGTGGTTCCCGTCCGAGGGTTCGCAAAAACCGGTCGATATTGCACTGGCCGCCATCGACTACGCCAAGCGTCATTTCTTCGACGTGTTGATGGTCGATACCGCCGGCCGTCTGGCCATCGATGAAGCGATGATGGCCGAGATCAAGGCGCTGCACGCCGCGGTCAAGCCGGTGGAAACGCTGTTTGTGGTGGATGCGATGCAGGGCCAGGATGCGGTCAATACCGCACAGGCTTTTGGCGAAGCGCTGCCGCTGACCGGTGTGATCCTGACCAAGATGGATGGCGACTCGCGCGGCGGCGCAGCCTTGTCGGTGCGCCACGTTACCGGCAAGCCGATCAAGTTTATCGGTGTCGGCGAAAAACTGACCGGGCTTGAGCCGTTCCACCCTGACCGTATCGCCAACCGCATCCTGGGCATGGGCGATGTACTGAGCCTGATCGAGGATGTGCAAAAAGGCATCGATCAGGACGAAGCGGCCAAGATCGCCAAGAAGCTCAAGTCGGGCAAGGGCTTCGATCTGGAAGACTTCCTCGGCCAGATGCAACAGATGAAAAAGATGGGCGGCGTCACCAGCATGCTGGAAAAGATGCCGGGCCAGATGGGCCAGATGGCCAAGGGCATCAAGGGTGATGAAGCCGAGAAATCGATGCGCCGCATCGAGGGCATTATCTACTCGATGACGCCGCTGGAACGGCGCAAGCCCGAGCTATTGAAAGCCAGCCGCAAGCGCCGCATCGCCACCGGTGCCGGCGTCTCGGTACAGGAAGTCAACAAGCTGCTCAAGCAGTTCGAGGAGATGCAGAAGATGATGAAGCAGTTCTCCAAGGGCGGCCTGTCCAAGATGATGCGCGGCATGAAAGGCATGTTGCCCGGCATGTAAAAGCGCAAAACTAAGGGTCCTCAGAGGCCCGCCGCGAACAACAAGGGAAGCCCATGCCGCCGTAGGCCGTATTTCCGCAGCAACGGCGCGCTGCGCTGCCCGCACCGCGACACCCCAAGCATTTTGCCGCCGGCTTACGCCGCTGGCACTGATTGACCATGAAACGCCGGCACCGCAGCCGGCACCAGCCTGGAAATACGCGTTATGACTTTGAATGCACTCACCGCCCTGTCCCCGCTTGATGGCCGCTACGCAGGTCAAGTCGAGGCTTTGCGCAACCTGTTCTCCGAATACGGCCTGATGAAGTTCCGCATCAAGGTGGAGCTGGAATGGCTGAAGATGCTGGCCGCAGAGCCGGGCATCAGCGAAGTGAAGCCGTTCTCCGCCGCCACCTTGCACGAGATCGATGATGTCATCGCCCACTTCAGCGTGGCGCACGCCGAAGAAGTCAAAGCCATCGAGTCGCGCACCAACCACGATGTCAAAGCCATCGAGTACTGGCTGAAAGAACGTCTGTCCGGCAACCCGGAAGTGATGGCGGCCAGCGAATTCATCCACTTTGCCTGCACCAGCGAAGACATCAACAACCTCAGCCATGCGCTGATGCTGAAAACCGCACGCAATACCGTGATTCTGCCGGCGCTGAACGAAGTCATCGCCCGCCTGAGCGCACTGGCACACGAACTGGCCGCAGTCCCGATGATGAGCCGCACCCATGGCCAGCCAGCCACACCGTCCACTCTGGGCAAGGAGCTGGCCAATGTGGTGTACCGCCTCAAGCGCCAGCATGAACAACTGGTCAAGCAGGAAATTCTCGGCAAGATCAACGGTGCAGTCGGCAACTACAACGCCCATCTGGCCGCCTACCCCGATGTGGACTGGGAAAGCCTGTGCGGCCGCTTTGTATCGGGCCTGGGCATTACCTTCAACCCGTACACCATCCAGATCGAGCCGCACGACTATATGGCCGAGCTGTACCAGAACCTGTCGCGCGTGAACACCATCCTGATCGACTTGAACCGCGACGTCTGGGGCTATATCTCGCTGGGCTACTTCAAGCAGAAGGTCAAGGCCGGCGAAGTGGGCAGCTCGACCATGCCGCACAAGGTCAACCCGATCGATTTTGAAAACTCGGAAGGCAATCTCGGCCTCGCCAACGCCGTCATGGGCCATCTGGCCGACAAGCTGCCGCTCAGCCGCTGGCAGCGCGACCTGACCGACTCCACCGTGCTGCGCAATATGGGCGTCGGCATGGGCTACTCCCTCTTGGGCTTCAAGTCCTGCCTCAAGGGCCTGAACAAGCTGGAAGTCAATCCGGCCATGCTCGCCGCCGATCTGGACGCAACCTGGGAGCTGCTGGCTGAGCCCATCCAGACCGTAATGCGCCGTTATGCCATCGAGAACCCATACGAGCAGCTGAAAGACCTGACCCGCGGCAAGGGCGGCGTGACCAAGGCAACACTGGCTGCCTTTATCAACACGCTGGCCATTCCCGAGCACGAAAAGACCCGTCTGCTGGAAATGTCGCCGGCCAGCTATGTTGGCAAAGCCGAAGAACTGGCACGCCGTATCTGATACGGACCGCAACGCAAAACGCCACCTTGCTGATCAGGTGGCGTTTTTTTGGATAAGAAGCGGTATCGCTATGGCTGATACGCAAAAACCCGATGCCTGGGCATCGGGTTTTTGTTTGGTTGCGGGGGCAGGATTCGAACCTACGACCTTCGGGTTATGAGCCCGACGAGCTACCAGACTGCTCCACCCCGCGACTGAGAAATGCATAATACTCATCGGGCTGCCGGTTGTCAATTTAAATTAACAATTACCCACCGGCAGCCCGACCCTTGCTTACACCGTCCAAGCCACCCAACCCCAGTACCAGGAAGCCAGAATGATCAGGCCAAAGGCGATGCGGTACCAGGCAAATACATTGAACGTATGACCGGAAACAAAGCGGATCAGCCAACGCACCACGATAAAGGCGCTGATAAACGACGACACCATGCCGACCGCAAACACCGGAATATCGGCGGCGGTAAACAGATCACGATGCTTGAACACATCGTAAATGGTGGCGGCAAACATCGTAGGCACGGCAAGAAAGAAGGAAAACTCGGTTGCCACCTTGCGATCCAGCCCGAACAGCATGCCGCCAATAATGGTGGCACCGGAGCGGGACGTGCCCGGCACCATGGCGAAAACCTGCGCCACACCGACCTTGAGCGCATCTTTCCAGTCCATTGCATCCACATCATGCACCCGCGGCGGGATATCAATCTGACGACGCTCGGCCCACAGGATGATAAAGCCACCGACCACCAGTGCCAGCGCGACGCAAACCGGGTTGAACAGATAATACTTGATCGCCCCGACGGCCAGAAAACCGATCACCGCCGATGGCAAAAAGGCGACGATCAGATTGGAAACAAACTTGATGGATGCCGGCTCGCGCGCCAGCATGCCACAGGCGACATGGCTAAATCGGGCACGATATTCCCACACCACAGCCAGAATGGCACCTAACTGGATCACGACCTCGAATACCTTGCCGGTATTGTTGTTAAAGCCGATCAGATCGCCGACCACAATCAGGTGGCCGGTACTGGATACCGGCAAGAACTCCGTCAGACCTTCAACGATACCAAGCAATAAAGCCTTGGCCAGGATAAGCCATTCCACAATCACTTCACTTTCATCGAGTACGGAGCATAAAAACACATGTCCGGCCAGCGGCCGGACATGTGAGCACAGAAACAACGGCGCTTACTTCTTCTCGGCGCGCACCTTGGCAACCAGTTCGTCCACCACCTGCACGATGCGCTGCGGCTCGGCCGGAGCGACGGCATACTTGCCGGCTACGACCACCAGCGGCGTGCCTTCGACCTGATAGTCACGCGTCAGCTTGGCGGCGCGATTGACCGCGGCTTGCATACCGAAAGACTTGAAGGTATCCATGAAGCGCTTGGCATCCACACCCGGCTGTTTGGCAATCCAGCCGGCCAGTACAGCCTCGTCCCCCAGATTGATGCGCTGCTTCATCACGGCCTCGAAGGCCGGACGGTGCAGCTTCTCCTCGGTGCCGGTCGCCTTCATCGTGGCCTGCAGCTTGACGAAACCTTCCATATTCTTGCCCCACATCACCTGCTCGCGGCTCACCGCGACATCGGCAGGCTGGGATTTTTTCCAGCTGGCCATGGCGGGCTCAAGGTTGTAGCAATGGATGCAGCTATAGGAGAAAAACTCCACCACCCCGATTTTACCCGGTGCCGTAGGCTGCGCCTTGGGCAGCACGTTGTAATCCTTGCCCGCCACAATCGCAGCCTGGGTGAAACCGCTCAATACCATCGCACCGAGTACCAGCCATTTTTTCATTACGTTTTCCTTATCAGTCACGCGTTCTAGTTCAGGGTTTCAATAAATTGGTGTCCACACCACCAGCTTTAAGCTGGGAGCGCACACGCTCGGCATCTGCCTGACTGGCAAAAGGGCCGATACGCACACGGTGTAAAATGCCTTTTTCAGTGTCTGCGGTATGAATACTGGCTTCGACCCCCATCAGCGCCAGCTTGGCCTTCATATTGTCCGCCTCGCCCTCGTTGGCAAAAGCACCAGCCTGCAGGTTGTAACGCTTGGGCAGCGCCACCGTGCCTTGCGCTTCATCCTGCTTGCCCGGCAAGGCATCGATCTTGCCCGGCAAAATCTTGTAAAAATCGAAACGCTCGCCATCCTGGCTGACAGCCGCCTTGGGTGTCTCCGGCAATGAAGCCGGTGGCGACGACGGAGCAGGCACAGACAAAGGCGGAAGATTATCTGATGGCGCACTCGCCGGTGGCGTCGCCTCCTGCAAACCTGCGCCGGGAGCGAGCACCGTCACATCAGGCGCAGCTTCGCTAGCCGCCTGCTGGCGCTCCATCTGTTTTTCCATATTGCTAAACGGCGTGGGTGCACGATTGAGATACATCATGGTACCTACCACTGCCCCTACGCCGACAATCAGACCAATCAGAAGTCCGGTCAGCAAGCTCCCGCCTTTTTTAGGACCGGGCGCAGCACTGCGCGAGGCGCGGGCACTGCTTTTATAATCGCGATTGCTCATTAAAATCCAAAACTTGATAAAAAATCATAGACGAAATCAAATCGCCCCATTGCCCAGCGCACGACGCATCTGCAAAGCCAGCAATACATGAGTGCGCCCGATACCGACAGCGTCATCACGATCGGCCAGCGTACGCGCCACGCGCAAAATACGGTGGTAAGCACGCGCCGATAACGCCATACGGCTACTCGCCGTAGTCAGCACGGCAAGCGCCGCCGCGTCCGGCAGGCAAAAACTATCCACTTCCGCGGCGCTCAGCGCGGCATTCACCTTGCCCTGACGCGCCATTTGCCGCTGCCGGGCCGACAGCACACGTGCGCTCACCTGCCCGCTCCCCTCTTCCCGGACACCGCTTTGCAACTCGGCAAGCGCTAAAGGCGGCACTTCCAGCAGCAAATCGATACGATCAAGCAGCGGACCGGAGATTTTACCCCGATAGCGGGCAATTTGCTCGGGTGTGCAACGACAAGCACGCTGTGGATGGCCAAGATAGCCACAGGGGCAGGGATTCATTGCCGCAATGAGCTGAAAAGCGGCAGGGAACGTGACCTGACGTGCCGCACGCGAGATACGTATCTCGCCCGACTCCAGCGGTTCGCGCAAGGCTTCCAGTACGCGCCGGTCAAATTCGGGCAACTCATCCAGAAACAGCACGCCACGATGGGCCAGGCTGATTTCGCCCGGGCGCGGGTCTGAGCCGCCCCCCACCATCGCCACCGAAGAGGCCGAGTGGTGCGGAGCACGAAACGGAAGCAGGCCCCAGCTTGCCGCCACAAACCCCTGACTGGACAAAGATTGCAATGCCGCGACTTCCAGCGCTTCGCTCTCCGTCAAAGCAGGCAATAAACCAGGCAGGCGCTGCGCCAGCATAGATTTGCCCGTGCCCGGCGGGCCGACCATCAGCAGGCTATGCCCGCCGGCCGCCGCCACCTCCAGCGCAAGGCGTGCCCCTGCCTGCCCCTTCACATCGGCCAGATCGGGATAGCCGGTCAAAACCTGACAAGGTGTAACGGAAACAGGCTGCAATTGCGCCTGCCCCGCCAGATGGGCACACACTTCACCCAGCGAAGTCGCGCCCAACACCAGCACGCCGTCAACACGGGCCGCTTCGGCCGCATTTTGTTGCGGCAGGATAAAACTGCGCCCGGCCGCACGCGCCCCCAGCGCCATAGGCAGGGCACCACGCACCGGGCGCAAGGCGCCGGTCAGTGCCAGCTCGCCGGCAAACTCGTAAGCGGCCAGGGATGATAAAGGAATCTGGCCGGAAGCCCCCAGCAGCGCCAGCGCAATCGGCAAATCAAAACGGCCGGACTCCTTGGGCAGGTCGGCCGGTGCCAGATTGACAGTAATGCGCCGCGCCGGAAAATCAAAGCCCGCCATCAGCAAAGCCGCGCGCACCCGCTCGCGGCTCTCTTTGACCTCGGTGTCAGGCAGGCCGACCAGCGTAAACGACGGCAAGCCGTTGGACAGATGCGCCTCGACCACCACCTCGGGCGCATCCACCCCGTTCAGCGCCCGGCTGATGGCGACCGCAAACGACATCAGCTCAGGACAGGCCGAGGTTAGCCTGCTCCTCGTCCGAACCTGCTGCCGGGCCATTGGCGGACTCAAGCGCCGACAGGCGGGCCTCCAGCCCGACCAGTTGCTCGCGGGTACGCGCCAACACCTCCTGCTGCACATCAAATTCTTCGCGCGTCACCAGATCCATTTTGCTGAACGTCGCCGCCATCATGGCCTTGATGTTCTTCTCGATATCCTTGGCCGGGCTTGCGGCGATGGTCTCGTTAATTTTGGCGCTGATTTCATCGAACAGTTTTTGGCTCAACATCGCAACACTCCTTGATTTCGTCATGACTCAGCTCCCGAGTGTAGCAAAACCGGCCCTGTCGCGGACAACTGGCAAGAATGCTACATAACTTCAGCACCGCTCTCGCACCAAACAGGTGCAAGCAACCGTTCGAAACCCCACATTGCACCGACCTGATGCCATGCCATCGCCTGCAAACTAGATAAAGCCTTGCCCCGCAAGCTGGCACGCTTTCTGCATAGAGAACCGAGAATGCATGTCGTACCCGCCAAACACCTTACTGAACTGCAGGAGACGAAAATGAAACTGATTACCGCGATTATCAAGCCCTTCAAGCTGGATGAAGTCCGCGAAGCCCTGTCGACGATCGGCGTACAGGGCATCACCGTCACCGAGGTCAAGGGGTTTGGCCGGCAAAAGGGGCATACCGAACTCTATCGTGGCGCCGAATATGTGGTCGACTTTCTACCCAAGGTCAAGCTGGAGATTGCCATCGAAGACGACATCCTGGATCAGGTCGTCGAGGCCATCGAAAACACGGCCCGTACCGGCAAGATTGGCGACGGCAAGATTTTTGTCATGAATCTGGAACAGGTCGTGCGCATCCGTACCGGAGAAACCGGCTCCGACGCGGTCTGAAGCCTTCATTTGCTTAAGGGGAGAACAAAACATGAAAAAACATTTCACATTGGCAGCCCTGCTTGCTGCCAGCGCAGTACCGGCCTTCGCCGGTGCCGCACCAGAGCTGGTTGAAGCCAGCAAGATCAGCGCCGGCGACACCGCGTGGATGCTGACCTCGACCGCGCTGGTACTGTTCATGACCATTCCGGGCCTGGCGCTGTTTTACGCTGGTATGGTGCGCAAGAAGAACGTGCTGTCCACCCTGATGCAGAGCTTTGCCATCACTGCGCTAATGACCGTCATCTGGGTCGTGATCGGCTATAGCCTGGCTTTCACCCCGGGCAACAGCCTGATCGGCGGTTTTGACCGCATCATGCTCGACGGCATTACCTTCCTCAAGGACGAAGGCAAGCTAACGGTACACCCGCTGGCCGGCACGATTCCGGAAGCGCTGTTCATGATGTTCCAGATGACCTTCGCCATCATTACGCCGGCACTGATCACCGGCGCCTTCGCCGAACGCATGAAATTCTCGGCCATGCTGGTCTTTATGACTCTGTGGTCCCTGCTGGTCTACGTGCCGGTTGCACACTGGGTATGGGCACCGGGCGGCTGGATGTTTGACCATGGCGTACTCGACTTTGCCGGCGGCACCGTGGTGCATATCAATGCTGGTATTGCCGGCCTGGTCTGCTGCCTGGTACTAGGCAAGCGCGTAGGCTACGGCAAGGAACCGATGGCACCGCACAATCTGGTGCTGACCCTGATCGGTGCCTCCATGCTGTGGGTGGGCTGGTTCGGCTTTAACGCAGGCTCCGCTGTCGCTGCTGACGGACGCGCTGCCATGGCGATGATGACGACCCAGATCGCCACCGGCATCGCGGCACTGGCCTGGATGTTTGCCGAATGGGCGCTCAAGGGCAAGCCGTCGGTACTGGGCATCGCCTCCGGCGCGGTGGCAGGTCTGGTCGCCATCACCCCGGCAGCCGGCTTTGTCGACGCCAAGGGCGCACTGATTATCGGCTTTGTCGCCGGCCTCGTCTGCTACTGGGGCGCCACCGGTCTCAAACACATGCTGAAATACGACGACTCACTTGACGCCTTCGGCGTACACGGCATCGGTGGCATCGTCGGCGCCCTGCTGACTGGTGTACTGGCAGTCAAGGAAATCGGTGGTGTAGAAGGCAGCCTCGCCACTCAGGCATTAGGTGCCGGCGTCACCATCGTCTACTGCGCGATCGTGTCTTTCATCCTGCTCAAAGGCATAGATCTGGTGATGGGCTTGCGTGTGACGGAAGAAGAGGAACGCGAAGGTCTGGACGTACGCCTGCATGGTGAACGAGTGGAATAAGACAGATTTGCTTGGAGTAAGGGACTTGGGGCGCTTCGGCGCCCATTTTTTTTGGCCATGAGCTTCGCGCTCACCATGTAAAAGCCCCATGGCCGCCTTGATAGGCGAGCATGGGGCTTTTTGCAGACAAGGCTTACTTGACGATACGCAGGTTTGGCCGGCCAGTCGGGCGTGGCGGTTCGTCATCCGGCCCCTCTGCTGCTGCATCCGGCAAGCCGGTCTGCGCTTCATCAGGCACGGCATGGAGACCGCCAGCGGGTTCGACTTCAAACCCCATCCCCTCCCCGCTCTCACGGGCAAAGATCGATATCACATTACCAACCGGAATCCACAACTCGCGCGCCACGCCGCCGAAACGGGCGGTAAACGAAATCCAGTCGTTGTCTATCCTCAGCCCCTTACAGGCCGATGCACTGATATTGAGCACGATTTCGTTGTTCTTGACGAACTCGAGCGGCACGCTGGTCTTCTCATCCACCCATACGACAATATGCGGCGTATAGCTGTTGTCATTGCACCATTCGTAAATGGCACGAACCATATAGGGTTTGGTGCTCGTACTCATCAGGCTTTCCTTACTTGCGCATCGCTTTTTCGGATGGGGTCAGCGAGTCGATAAAGGACTGGCGCTGGAAAATACGCTCGGCGTACTTGAGGATCGGCGAAGCATTGCGGCCCAGATCGATATTGTAATGTTCCAGACGCCACAGTAGCGGCGCAATGGCCACGTCAATCATGGAGAACTCTTCACCCAGCACGAATTTTTGCTTGCTGAAGATAGGCGCAATCATGCTCAGGCCTTCGCGTATCGCTTCACGCGCCTTGGCCGCTTCTTTCGGTGTCGCGCCGGCTTCGAGCGTTTTCACATGGCGGAACAGTTCCTGCTCGAAGCTGAACAGGAACAGACGGGCACGGGCGCGCATGACCGGATCAGCCGGCATCAGTTGCGGATGCGGGAAACGCTCGTCGATGTATTCGTTAATAATATTGGATTCATGCAGAATCAGATCACGCTCGACCAGTACTGGTACTTCGTTATACGGGTTCATCACCGCCAGATCTTCCGGCTTGTTGTGCAGGTCCACGTCGATGATTTCGAAATCCATGCCCTTTTCGAACAGAACGATGCGGCAGCGCTGGCTGAATGGGCAGGTGGTGCCGGAATACAGAGTCATCATGGCGCGTGATCCTTGTCTTGGTCTAACTGAAACCAGACATTCTATCACCTGTCAACCACAAATGGCGAATCAAATAAGACAAACCATTGATATAAAAGAAAAAAGACGAGGGAAACACCCCCGTCTTTTTCGTTTTCAAAGTCTGAAAAGCGCTTAGTGCACGTCTTTCCAGTATTCCTTCTTCAGCAAGTAAGCCAGCGGCAGCATCACCACAATCAGGAACAGCAAGACGATATAGCCCAGCTGGTGGCGCTTGACCTGGGTAGGCTCACCCATAAACACCAGATAGTTGGTCAGATCGGCCATGCGGTGATCGTACTCGGCGGTATTGGCCTTGCCGTTTTCCAGCTTGGTCAGGGTACCAGCCTTCACCAGTTCCAGCTTGGGCACATCATGCCCTTCGTGCTTCTCGTGCTTCAACACCTGCTCGCCCTGCCAGTCGGCAAATACATGCGGCATGGCGGCCTTGTCGAACACCAGGTTGTTCCAGCCGGTTTCGCGGCTAGGGTCCTTGTAGAAGCTGCGCATATAGCTGTACAGATAGTCGGCACCACGCGAACGGGCAATCACCGACAGATCCGGCGGCGCAGCACCAAACCATGCAGCGGCATCCGCCTTGGTCATGGAGATTTTCATCGTGTCGCCGATCTTGGCACCCGGCGGCAGGATGTTGGCCTTGATTTGCTCTTCGCTCAGACCGATGTCCAGCAGACGGTTGTAACGCATGGCGTTAGCCGAGTGACAGGACAGGCAGTAGTTGGTGAACATCTGGGCACCGCGCTGCAAGCTTTCGGTGTCTTTCAGATTGATCGGTGCTTTGTCCAGAGGTACACCGCCACCAGCCGCTACAGCAGTAGCAACCGGCAACGCGAGGACGGCGGCGGCGATCAGTTGTCGTATCGTCTTTTTCATATCAGCCTCTCCCCTTACACGTACATCACAAACAACACCGAACCTGCCAGCGTCAGCGCCCACAGCAGCACGAAACGCACCTGACGTGCAGGCGTCGATTCGGTCACACGATCCGGCACCGGAATGCTGCCCACATCGTTCTTGGTGTAGAACGGCATTGCCAGGAAGAACGCGAAGTACACAAAGGACAGGACCTGCGCCACGATGGTACGTACGTCGGTAGACGGCAAGGCGCCCAGAATACCCAGACCGATAAAGGAGATCACGAACAGCACCAGGGCGATCTTGAACTTCGGACCACGATAACGCACCGACTTGACCGGGCTCTTATCCAGCCATGGCAGGAAGGCGATCAGCACCACGGCGGCGCCCATGCCCAGCACCCCCCAAACCTGGGTACCCAGGAAGGACGGAATCGCACGCAAAATGGCGTAGAACGGGGTGAAGTACCATACCGGCGCGATATGTGCAGGCGTCTTCAGCGGGTCAGCCGGATCGAAGTTAGGCTTCTCAAGGAAGTAACCACCGCCTTCAGGGGCGAAGAACAGAATGGCCGAGAACACGATCAGGAACACCACCACGCCCAACACATCCTTGACGGTGTAGTAAGGATGAAATGGGATGCCGTCCAGCGGGATACCGGTCTTCGGATCCTTGTTCTTCTTGATTTCCACGCCGTCAGGGTTATTGGAACCCACTTCGTGCAGGGCGATCAGGTGGGCAACCACCAGCGCCAGCAGAATCAGCGGCACGGCAATCACATGCAAGGCAAAGAAACGGTTGAGCGTGGCATCGGACACCACATAGTCACCACGAATCCACACCGACAGATCAGGACCGATCACAGGGATGGAACCGAACAGGTTGACGATCACCTGCGCACCCCAGAACGACATCTGACCCCATGGCAGCAGATAGCCCATGAACGCTTCGGCCATCAGGCACAGGAAGATCAGCGTGCCGAACACCCATACCAGCTCGCGCGGCTGCTTGTACGAGCCGTAGATCAGGCCGCGGAACATATGCAGATAGACCACCACGAAGAACATGGAGGCACCGGTCGAGTGCATGTAGCGGATGATCCAGCCACCGCCCACGTCGCGCATAATATATTCAACCGACATGAATGCCGTTGCCGCATCCGGCTTGTAGTTCATGGTCAGGAAGATGCCGGTGACAATCTGGATCACCAGTACCAGCATCGCCAGCGAACCGAAGAAGTACCAGAAGTTGAAGTTCTTCGGCGCGTAATATTCGGTAACGTGCTCTTTCATCATCGACGACAGCGGGAAGCGCTCGTCGACCCAATTAAGGAGGGCTTTTCCTTTGCTCATTTTCTTGTCTTCCCCTGTTATTTGTCGTCGCCGACCAAGAGCCGGGTGTCGGTGAGGTATTTGTGCGGCGGAATTTCCAGATTGATTGGCGCCGGCACCCCCTTGTACACACGGGCAGCCAGGTCAAACTTCGAGCCATGGCACGGGCAATAGAAACCACCTACCCACTGCGGGCCCAGATCGGCTGGCGCGAGGTCGGGGCGGTAGGTCGGCGAGCAACCCAGATGGGTACAAATACCGACAGCAACCAGAATTTCCGGCTTGATCGAGCGGAACTCGTTCTTGCAGTAGGCCGGCTGCTGGTTGGTGTCGGAATTCGGGTCTGCCATCTGTCCGTTCAGCCCAGGCAGGGCTTTCAGCTGCTCCGGCGTACGCGACAACACCCAAACCGGCTTGCCGCGCCATTCGACGTTAATCTTCTGGCCAGGCTCTAATTTGCTGATATCGACCTCTACCGGTGCGCCAGCCGCTTTTGCCCGTTCAGACGGAAAAAAACTCATCAGAAATGGCGTAGCGACCCCTACTGCGGCCACGCCCCCAACAGCGCTGGTGGCGACCGTCAGGAAACGACGGCGCCCCGTATCGACTTGCTGCTCACTCATTACGTCGTCCTCAAACAATGGAAACCGAGCTTATTAACCTCGAGAGTTTACCTTATTCCTTGCAGGGACTTGAAGTGATTATGCAAATAAATTGTGCGCTGCTTTTAAAAATTTCATTCATATAGGATTGCTGATTTCGACATACTCCACATCAAGCCCCGTCATCGCAGACAGATGTGCACCCAGCGCCTGTATGCCATAGCGCTCGGAAGCATGATGACCCGCCGCAATAAACGCCACCCCGCTCTCCCTTGCCTGATGGGTGTTTTGCTCGGACACCTCGCCGGTCACGAAGGCATCGACGCCCAGCGCAATCGCGTCACCGAACATGCCTTGCGCGCCGCCACTACACCACGCCACCCGCTTGATCATCGCGCCCTCATCACCCAGCAACACCGCCTCGCGCCCAAGCCCGGCAGAAATGATTTTTGCAAAATTAGCCGCGCTCTGTGGCTCAGGCAGATGGCCATGCCACAACAGGTTTTGTTCACCGCCCTGCCCATCAGCGACACAACCCAGCCGCGCGCCAAGTTGCGCGTTATTGCCCAGTTCGGAGTGAGCATCCAGCGGCAGATGGTAGGCAATCAGGCTGATATCGTGCGCCAGCAAGCTGGCGATGCGCGCACGCTTGATGCCGGTAATACGACTATCCTCGTTTTTCCAGAAATAACCGTGATGCACCAAAATGGCATCCGCCTTGCGCTCAATGGCAGCATCGATCAGCGCCTGCGACGCAGTCACCCCGCACACCACGCGCCTCACCTCGGCCCGGCCTTCAATCTGCAAGCCGTTGGGTGCATAGTCCTTGAAGCGCCACGGCTCAAGCCAGGCGTCTAGCGTGCGTATCAGTTCGGTCAGTTGCATACAGGTCTCCTCTGGAAAAACAGATTGTACTCGGGGAGCAGGAAACCGGGATCCGTGGGTTGCCAGAACTGGGCTTAACCAGCACACCGATTCCCTGATCCCGAGTCCCGGATCTAAAAAAAATACCCCCGCCGGTTTCCCGACGGGGGCTTTGATCTTTCAGGCTGGATGGCCCGAACGGCTGATTACATCATGCCGCCCATGCCGCCCATACCGCCCATGCCACCCATATCAGGTGCAGCAGGCTTGTCTTCCGGCAGCTCGGCTACCATGCAATCGGTCGTCAGCATCAGGCCGGCGATAGATGCGGCGTGTTGCAGTGCCGAACGGGTGACCTTGGCTGGATCCAGCACGCCCATTTCGATCATGTCGCCGTATTCACCGGAAGCGGCGTTGTAACCGAAGTTACCCTTGCCTTCCAGCACCTTGCTTACCACAACCGATGGCTCGTCGCCTGCGTTCTCGACGATCTGGCGCAGCGGCGCTTCGATGGCCTTCAGAACGATCTTCACGCCGGCTTCCTGATCAGCGTTGCTGGCAACGACATTATCCAGCGAAGAACGGGCACGCAGCAGCGCAACGCCACCACCTGGCACCACGCCTTCTTCAACGGCGGCACGGGTCGCGTGCAGCGCGTCTTCAACACGGGCCTTCTTCTCTTTCATTTCCACTTCGGTCGCAGCGCCAACCTTGATCACGGCCACACCGCCGGCCAGCTTGGCCACGCGTTCCTGCAGCTTCTCGCGATCGTAGTCGGAGGAGGCTTCTTCGATCTGCTTGCGCACTTCGCCTACACGCGCCTGGATCACGGCCGCTTCGCCCACACCGTCGATGATGATGGTGTTTTCCTTGCCCACTTCGATACGCTTGGCCTGGCCCAGCATTTCCAGTGTGGTTTTTTCCAGCGTCAGGCCGATTTCTTCGGCAATCACGGTACCGCCGGTCAGTACGGCGATGTCCTGCAGCATGGCCTTGCGACGGTCGCCAAAACCTGGTGCCTTCACTGCAACCACTTTCAGGATGCCGCGAATGGTGTTCACCACCAGCGTAGCCAGTGCTTCGCCTTCTACGTCTTCAGCGATGATCAACAGCGGACGGCCCGACTTGGCCACCTGCTCCAGCACCGGCAGCAGATCGCGGATGTTGGAGATTTTTTTGTCGAACAGCAGCACGTACGGCATTTCCAGAATCGCAGCCTGCTTTTCCGGGGTGTTGATGAAGTACGGGGACAGGTAGCCGCGGTCAAACTGCATGCCTTCAACCACGTCCAGCTCGTTGTTCAGGCTCTTGCCGTCTTCAACGGTGATCACGCCTTCCTTGCCTACTTTTTCCATCGCATTGGCGATGATTTCGCCGATGTCGCTGTCGGAGTTGGCGGAGATCGAACCAACCTGGGCGATTTCCTTGGTGGTAGCGCAAGGCTTGGAGATGTTGGCGATTTCATTCACCAGAGCAATCACCGCCTTGTCGATGCCGCGTTTCAGGTCCATAGGGTTCATGCCGGCGGTCACAAACTTCATGCCTTCCTTGACAATCGCCTGTGCCAGTACGGTCGCGGTGGTGGTGCCGTCACCGGCTACATCGGAAGTCTTGGAAGCGACTTCTTTCACCATCTGCGCGCCCATGTTTTCGAACTTGTCTTTCAGTTCGATTTCCTTGGCTACCGATACACCGTCCTTGGTGATGGTCGGAGCGCCGAAGGAGCGATCCAGTACTACATTGCGGCCTTTAGGGCCCAGCGTGACTTTAACGGCGTCGGCCAGCACATTGACACCAACAACCATTTTTGCGCGGGCGGAGTCGCCGAAGCGTACGTCTTTAGCAGCCATTCTCAATCTCCAGAATTCTTGAATACAGGTTTACGTAACGGGGTCGGGGCGCGAAGCGTCTTACTCGACAATACCCATCACGTCTTCTTCGCGCATCACGATGACTTCTTCGCCATCCAGCTTCACGGTCTGTCCGGCATACTTGCCGAACAATACCTTGTCGCCAACTTTCAGCTCCAGACCACGACGCTCGCCGTTGTCCAGAATCTTGCCGTTACCGACGGCGAGCACTTCGCCCATGTCCGGTTTTTCAACAGCGGAACTGGCCAGAACAATACCGGATGCCGTTTTTTCTTCGGCTTCGAGACGCTTGATAACAACACGATCATGCAGAGGGCGGATTGCCATTGTTCACTCCTGAAATTTGCAGTGGCGGAAGTGGGTTTGAAACCATGTAAAGCAGTACCTAGAGACACCGGCATTAGCACTCGGCGCCTACGAGTGCTAATGGTAAGGACGGGGTGGAAGGTTTTCAAGGGGGCAGGATAAGATTTAGCAAGATCAGATTGCCGGCAAAGAGCAAGACGTACTCTCAAATCATTGATATTGCGTAGTGCCATGCCCTAAAAAATGTTTCTCAGTATAAATACGGATACCTCTAATCAGCCCAATGATTTAGAATAATATATAACTTAATGCATAGACGGATGTATACACTGGTCTGCCTTGCAGCTACTCGCTTGACAGCCAAAGCTGAATTGCAATTCAGGACTTTCCGTTTAGCGTCTTGAGCAAAAAAATTCTAAATGAATTATTCTGCAACGGCTGCCACGCAGCTCCCCCATTTTTTGATAGGTATACTCATATGAAAAAGACCCTGACCTTGGCCCTGGTGGCTAGCCTGTTCTCCGTTTCCGCCCTGGCGGCACCAGCTGCACCTGCTGCGGCAGCTGGAACAACTGCGGGCACGACCGCAGCAGGTACAACGGCTGCCGCAGCTACTACCACAGCCGCAACTACGGCTGTTGCCAGCACCGCAGCAGTTGCCGGCCTGAGCACCACCGCTCTGGTTGCTGTTGGCGCTACTGTTGCTGCCGTTGCCGTTGCGGCATCCGACAACAACTCGTCGACCAGCCACCACTAAACCGTCGCAGCATTTAAGTCAGGCTGGGCGCAATAAATGCGACCCAGCCTTTTGCATGCCCGAAATTCGAAGTGCTCCGTGTCCAAAAATTACGTTTTTAGCAGCGCCACCCTCCTGTTTTCCAGTCTGGCCATGGCTGCGCCCAATATGGGTGGGCAAGATGGCTATATCAATATGCCCAGCGCCTATACAGGGCAGGATGGCACATGGAGCATAGGCTACAGCCAGGACAAGCCTTACAGCACGCTATGGACCTCGGTGACGCTATTCCCGGCACTGCAGATGACCGGGCGTTACGTCAGTATCGCCGGCATCAGCGGTTTTGAAGAAGGTCATGCCGGGCATAACACCTATGGCGACTACAAGGACAAGGTGTTCGATGCCAAACTGCAACTCTGGCCCGAAGGCGAATTCAGCCCAGCCATTGCACTCGGACGTACCGACCTGTTCGGCACCGGCCTGTTTCGCAGCAACTACCTCGCCCTGAGCAAGCGCTTCGACATACTGGAAACCAGTATCGGCTACGGTGATGGCCGTATTGACGGCGCTTTCGCCGGACTGCGCTGGACCCCGCGCGACTACGCCAACTGGGCACTGGTCGCCGAGTATGATGCCCGAGACTATCAGGATGACCACCGCGCCAGTGAAACCTTTGCCAGCGAGCGCAGCAAGGGTTTCAAGGCCGGCATCGAATATCGCTGGGGCTGGTTGTCGCTACAGGCGGCACATCAGGGCAGCCACGCCGCGATCAACGCCATGGTCAATATTCCGCTGAACGAGCGTGAATTTGTCCCCCATATTTACGAGCCGCCCATTTTCGCGCCCAAAACTTTGCCGCAACGCCCCAGCGCTACACAGTGGCACAGCGACCCGGCTTATGCTCAGGCTCTGCAACGCGTACTGCACCAACAGGATTACACCCTGGTCAGCCTGTCCTACCGCAATGGCACGCTGCACATGAATTTGTCCAATAGCCGCATTTCGGACATGGGCCGTGCCGTCGGCCGGGCAGTACGCACCGCGCTGTATTACATGCCGCAGCAAACCCGCCGCATCAAGGTCACCTACACCGAACTCGATCTGCCGGTTGGCCATTACGAATTTTTCGACATCGGCGCATTAAATGACTATCTGGCCGGACGCATAGACCGCCAGCGCTTTCGCGACTTTGTTCTGGTACGCCCGGGCACCCCCCAGGACAAAATCGAGCACACAGATGATGGAGGCTCTTTGCAGGCCGGCCTGGCCGATGATAACGGACTGGCGGTGCTGATGTCGGAAGATGGCGACATGGTGCAACTGCGCAAGCAGGACAGCCTGCTTAACCGCTTCAAGATCGCCCCCCGTCTGGGCTTTTACTTCAACGACCCCAGCGGTGCGCTCAAGTATGACCTTTCAGCCGCCGCCAACTTCGACCGTCGCCTGCACCAAGGCCTGTATTTCAATAGCACTCTGTCCGCCACCTTGCTGGAAGACGTCAGCGATGTGACGCAGGCTTCCAATAGCACACTGCCCCATGTACGCAGCGATATTGCCGAGTACAAAAAGGGCGGGCGCATCAAGCTGCAAAAGGCAGTCGTTAACCAGTATTTCAAGCCGGCAGGAGAATGGTACGGCCGCATCTCGGGCGGCCTGTACGAGGAAATGTTTGCCGGCACGGGTGGCCAGTTGCTGTACGCCCCATTTGACAGACGCTGGGCTGCCGATCTCGCGATCGATGCCTTGCGCCAGCGCGACTATCAGGGCGGGATGGGGATGCGCGACTACGACACGGTCACCGCCATCGGCTCGCTGCATTACCGCCTGCCCTACGAAACGACCGCCACCTTGCGCGCCGGGCGTTTTCTGGCCAAAGACCTGGGGGCGCGCTTCGAGATCAAGCGCCGCTTCCGCTCCGGCTTTGAAGTGGGCGCCTGGTATACCCGCACCGATGGCGAAGACATCACCAGCCCAGGCACGCCCAGTTCGCCCTATTTCGACAAGGGTATCTTCTTCCGCATGCCACTGGATGCGCTGCTGCCGCAAGACAACCGTTCGCGCGCCAACTTCGCCATCTCGCCCTGGACACGCGATGTCGGCCAGATGGTGACCAGCCCGGGCGACCTCTACCCCATGGTCGAATCCGGCGAACTGACCCTACATAGCGCCGACGGGCTGGGCAATTTTTCCGAGCGAGTCGACGAACTAGGCCACCCTGCCGTTGCCCGGCCGATAGAACGCATCACGCCATTGCCGAACGTGAAGCTGCGACTGGACGATTCGGGCAGCGCCTTCCCACGCCTGTCCGAATTGGGCAATACCGTATTCTGGTCCGGCGTCACCATCGGACTAGCTTCGCTGGCCGACGAAAAATGGCGGGACAAGCTGGCCGGCCATGAAGACAACCGCAGCATCAAGACATGGGACAAACTGGGCAAGGCCGCACCCTTGCTGGCGGTAGGCGGTGCAGGCATGGCGCTGGCACTTGGCGACAGCAAGCTGCAGAACACCGGCTTTATTGCCCTCCAGTCGGCTGCAGTCGCGGCAGGTAGCAGCATGCTGCTCAAGCAAGCCTTTAACCGTGCACGACCGGATGAGGGTCAAGGCCACTGGAGCCGGCAAGATGCAGGCCAGTCACGTAGCGACAGCAGCTTTCCGTCCAACCATACTGCAGTAACATTTGGCGCCATCACACCATTTGCCGCCGAATACCGTGCACCCTGGCTATATGGTGTTGCCGGCATTGCCTCGCTCGGACGTACGGCCAAGGGCAAGCACTGGGTATCGGATGTTGCGGCCGGCGGCCTGCTCGGGTATGCGACAGGGAAATGGCTGTGGAGCGCACAGCGCGAGCGCGGCCGTTACCAGCCTATTTTCGACTTCGGCCCCGGTTACGCTGGCGTCAAAGTTGACGTCAGCTATTAACACCAGGCTTTCAAGCATAAAACAATACGATTTTCATCTTTGATTCGCGGCCTAGTAGGTCGCTCGCTTTAAAAGGGTTTTTTAGATGCAAAAAAAGCGACTCGCCATTCTGGCTGTCACGCTATCCATGGCATCCGCCCATGCGCTAACGCCGGAGCAAATCGCACTGGCCCGCCAGTACGGTGCCAGCGAGGCACAAATTCAGGCGGCTTCCGCCAGTGCTGCACAATCTGCGACCTCGCCTTCCGAAGCCGCACCAGCACTAGCCCCCACCATACAGCCGCGCACAACAGCTGCTACCGCCAGCAAGGCAGGCGAACCTTTCGGTTACAGCCTGTTTGCCGGCATGCCGACCAGCAATACCCCGCTTTCCGATTTACCGGTGCCAGACGACTATCTGATCGGCCCCGGTGACGAGCTGAAAATCCAGCTCTACGGCAAGGAAAATGCACTGCATACCTTGCGCGTCGGCCGTCAGGGCAATATCGACTTCCCCGGCCTAGGCCCGATTTATGTAGCCGGCAATAGCTACCAGCAAGTCGCCGTCGACCTGATCAGTCGCATCAAGTCGCAGATGCTGGGCGTAGACGTATTCGTCTCCATGGGTGCCCTGCGCATGATGCAGATCACCGTGACCGGCGAAGCCTTCAAGCCGGGCG
>NZ_RJTZ01000280.1:0-1711 GCF_024343515.1 Aquitalea sp. S1-19
CGGGCAGCGCCTTCCCACGCCTGTCCGAATTGGGCAATACCGTATTCTGGTCCGGCGTCACCATCGGACTAGCTTCGCTGGCCGACGAAAAATGGCGGGACAAGCTGGCCGGCCATGAAGACAACCGCAGCATCAAGACATGGGACAAACTGGGCAAGGCCGCACCCTTGCTGGCGGTAGGCGGTGCAGGCATGGCGCTGGCACTTGGCGACAGCAAGCTGCAGAACACCGGCTTTATTGCCCTCCAGTCGGCTGCAGTCGCGGCAGGTAGCAGCATGCTGCTCAAGCAAGCCTTTAACCGTGCACGACCGGATGAGGGTCAAGGCCACTGGAGCCGGCAAGATGCAGGCCAGTCACGTAGCGACAGCAGCTTTCCGTCCAACCATACTGCAGTAACATTTGGCGCCATCACACCATTTGCCGCCGAATACCGTGCACCCTGGCTATATGGTGTTGCCGGCATTGCCTCGCTCGGACGTACGGCCAAGGGCAAGCACTGGGTATCGGATGTTGCGGCCGGCGGCCTGCTCGGGTATGCGACAGGGAAATGGCTGTGGAGCGCACAGCGCGAGCGCGGCCGTTACCAGCCTATTTTCGACTTCGGCCCCGGTTACGCTGGCGTCAAAGTTGACGTCAGCTATTAACACCAGGCTTTCAAGCATAAAACAATACGATTTTCATCTTTGATTCGCGGCCTAGTAGGTCGCTCGCTTTAAAAGGGTTTTTTAGATGCAAAAAAAGCGACTCGCCATTCTGGCTGTCACGCTATCCATGGCATCCGCCCATGCGCTAACGCCGGAGCAAATCGCACTGGCCCGCCAGTACGGTGCCAGCGAGGCACAAATTCAGGCGGCTTCCGCCAGTGCTGCACAATCTGCGACCTCGCCTTCCGAAGCCGCACCAGCACTAGCCCCCACCATACAGCCGCGCACAACAGCTGCTACCGCCAGCAAGGCAGGCGAACCTTTCGGTTACAGCCTGTTTGCCGGCATGCCGACCAGCAATACCCCGCTTTCCGATTTACCGGTGCCAGACGACTATCTGATCGGCCCCGGTGACGAGCTGAAAATCCAGCTCTACGGCAAGGAAAATGCACTGCATACCTTGCGCGTCGGCCGTCAGGGCAATATCGACTTCCCCGGCCTAGGCCCGATTTATGTAGCCGGCAATAGCTACCAGCAAGTCGCCGTCGACCTGATCAGTCGCATCAAGTCGCAGATGCTGGGCGTAGACGTATTCGTCTCCATGGGTGCCCTGCGCATGATGCAGATCACCGTGACCGGCGAAGCCTTCAAGCCGGGCGAGGCCATGCGCAACCCGGGCAGCCGCCATAACCTGACCCTGCAAAAACGCGATCAGGTCATTTTGTTTGCCAGCAACATTGCTGACAGCTTTGACAAGAACCTAAGTGGAAATACCGCGCTCAAGCCATCCACGCTAGAACAAAAAAATATCGACAATGCTGCAGCACAAACCGATATCACGCTAAAAACGCTGACACAGGAGAGCGCGACAGAAAAAGTCATCGATAACAGTCGCGAAGCCCTGCTGACCGACGTCATCTCCCAGCTCAAGCTGCAGGCCGGCCCCGAGCAGGCGGTACAGATCGTCGAAATCCGTGGCGAAGTGCGCTTTCCCGGTATCTATCCGCTGCCGCGCAATGGTGTTTTTTCCGACCTGATCACGGCGGCAGGGGGGCGCACCGAGGCGG
>NZ_RJTZ01000281.1:0-1704 GCF_024343515.1 Aquitalea sp. S1-19
GACCTCAACCTTGGCAAGGTTGCGCTCTACCAACTGAGCTATTCCCGCATAACCACTTACTTTTACTCAAGAAATTTGCCTGGAGCGGGAAACGAGGCTCGAACTCGCGACCTCAACCTTGGCAAGGTTGCGCTCTACCAACTGAGCTATTCCCGCATCACATTTCTTGTCTTGCTAACGTTGCCGTCTTCAAGAGAATGCGAATTATAAGGATTTTCCGAAGCCTGTCAACACTTCATGCATCCATTTTTTTATCCGCGAACTCTTTTGCCGCCATGCGCAGATAGTAAACCATTGACCACAAAGTTAAAATTACGGCCACAACCATAAATAAATTTCCGATTACCAGCGTACTTACAAACGGAAAAACAGGATCCGCATACAGCAACAGCAAGATAGCCGCCATTTGCGCCATGGTTTTAAGCTTGCCTATGCTCGCCACGGCCACACTCTTGCGCGCGCCCATCTCGGCCATCCACTCCCGCAGCGCAGAGATGGTGATTTCCCGCCCAATGATAATCATGGCCATCCAGCCCTCGGTCCGCCCCAGCTCCACCAATAAAATAAGCGAAGCCGCCACAATCAGCTTATCGGCCACCGGATCCAGAAAAGCACCAAATGCCGAAGTCTGGCCCAACCTGCGCGCCAGAAAGCCATCCAGCCAGTCTGTCACCGCCGCCAAAAAGAAAATCACTGCGCCAGTCACATTGGCAACATGCGAAGACATCAGGCTAGGCGGCAGAAAAAAGATCGCCACAAAAATGGGGATCAGGGCAACCCTGAGCCAGGTCAGGAAGATAGGCAGATTGAACGGCATGGGGTGATCTTTGTTATTAGTGCAAGGCGTTATAAATCAATTCGGCCAGCTTGTGGCTGATTCCTTCGACCCGGGCAAGGTCATCAATACTGGCAGCCTTTACGCCGCGCAGCCCACCAAAACGGGTTAACAACTGCTGACGACGCTTGGCACCGACACCAGGAACTTCTTCCAGTGTCGACATGGTGCGCGCCTTGGCGCGGCGCGCCCGATGCCCGGTAATGGCAAAGCGGTGCGCCTCATCGCGCACAGTCTGAATCAAGTGCAGCGCAGGATGATCGCTGGGTAATTGTAACGTCTTTTGCAGATAAGGGAGGATTAGCGTCTCCAGGCCAGGTTTGCGCGCCTCACCTTTGGCCACCCCGACAATAGGCAGCACAAGACCCAACTCCTGCATCACCTCCAGTGCGACACCCACCTGCCCCTTGCCGCCATCTATCAGCAACACATCCGGCAACTTGCCCTCGCCTTCGGCCAGTTTGCTGTAGCGCCGGGTCAGCGCCTCGCGCATCGCGGCATAATCATCTCCTGCCTTAGCCGTTGCAATATTGAAGCGCCGGTACTCGGCAGGCTGCATACCCCCCTTGTCGTATACCACACAGGAAGCTACCGTCGCCTCGCCCATGGTATGCGAAATATCGTAACACTCCAGCCGCGCCACCCCATCCAGTTCCAGCACCTCGGCCAGTGCAGCCAAACGCGCAGATTGACTAGCCTTGCTGCCCGCACGCTGTGCACAGGCAAGCATTGCATTTTTCTCGGCCATTTCCAACCAGACCCGCCGCTCACCTATCGGATGACTCACAATATGCAAGGCATGCCCGGCTCGCGCCTGCAACGCATCACTCACCACCTCCGGAATGGCATGATTGACCACCAGCACGGCA
>NZ_RJTZ01000282.1:0-1698 GCF_024343515.1 Aquitalea sp. S1-19
ACTTGCGGTGTCGACATCACCATCCTGCCGCCGGCCGAAGAGTTTCCGGATTCGGTGTTCGTTGAAGATCCGGCCCTGTGCACGCCGCATTGCGGTATCGTCACCCGCCCGGGTGCCGACAGCCGCCGCGGTGAAGCCGAACTGATGGCGCCCATCCTTGCCCGCTTCTACAAGAACGTCGAGCGCATTGTCGAGCCGGGCACGCTGGACGCAGGCGACGTGATGATGGTCGGCAACCACTACTATATCGGCAACTCGGCCCGTACCAATGCCGAGGGCGCGCGCCAGCTGATCGCCATTCTGGAAAAGTACGGCATGACCGGTTCTGTCGTTTCCATGGACGAGGTGCTGCACCTGAAGACCGGGCTTGCCTATCTGGAGAACAACAACCTGATGTGCGCCGGCGAGTTCCTGACCAAGCCCGAATTCCAGAAGTACAACATTATCGAGCTGCCGGAAGACGAGATCTACGCCGCCAACTGCATCTGGGTCAACGGCAAGGTGATCATGCCTTCCGGCTACCCGAAGACCGCCGCCAAGATCGCCGCGCTCGGCTACGAGGTGATCGAGGTTGATACCTCGGAATACCGTAAGGTTGACGGCGGTGTCAGCTGCATGTCGCTACGCTTCTGAGCCCTGGCAAGGCACTGGCAGGCAGCCGCTGCGCACTCGCGTCGCGGCTGTTTTTTAGTCTTCAAGAAAGAATCCCTATGTCTCAGACACAAGACAAGAAGCTGGGCGTGGTGTCGCAACCGGAGCTGGCGCAGATGAAGAACCCGTCGATGGCGGCGGTGCTCTCGCATGTGGTTGGCCCGTGGGGCGGGATGCTGATCAATATCGGTCTGGTGCTGTCGGTTGGCGGCGCACTGCTTGCCTGGACCATGATCTCCAGCGAGATGCTGTATCTGGCTGCGCGCGGCGACAACAATACCGCGCCCAAGGCATTCGGCAAGCTCAACAAGAACGGCACGCCGGCCAATGCGCTATGGCTGACCAATAGCCTGATCTCGCTGGTGCTGGTGATCAACCATCTGAACGATGCCGGTTACAACATCCTGATCCAGCTGGCTTCGTCGATGGCGCTGATCCCTTACCTGCTATGCGCCGGCTTTGGTCTGCGTCTGGCGCTCAAGGCAAAGGTCAAGTCGGTGACGCTGGTCGCTCTGACCGCGCTGGGCACGGTATACGGCATCTGGCTGATCTACGCCGGCGGCCTGAGCTTTTTGCTGCTGTCGATGATCCTGTATGCGCTGGGCCTGCCATTTTATCTGAAGGCCAAGCACGAGCGGGGCGAGAAGTTCTTCTCCCATCCGCTGGAAGCCGCGCTGGGCTTGCTGGTGCTGGCCTTGGCCATCGCTGCGCTGTACATGGTGTCGCAGGGGACGCTGGCCTTGTAAGGCAGATTTGGGTAGCCGCAGACGTAAAAAAGCCAGCCGTTCATCCGGCTGGCTTTTCCTGGTCAAGCGCTGCTTGGTGCAGCGTTAAATCAGGCGCGCTTCTTGAATTCGTTGGTGCGCGTGTCGATTTCGATCTTGTCGCCGGTGTTGACGAAAGCCGGAACCGGGATTTCGAAGGTGGTGCCTGCCAGACGGGCCGGCTTCAGCACTTTACCCGAGGTATCGCCACGTACGGCAGGCTCGGTGTATTCAACTTCGCGCACAACCGTCGTCGGCAGTTCAACCGAGATGGCCTTGCCGT
>NZ_RJTZ01000283.1:0-1692 GCF_024343515.1 Aquitalea sp. S1-19
TCCGGCAGGGCACTACCGTGTGCAGGCGGGCGACACGCTATACCGCATTGCGCGCAATAGCGGGCGCAGCGTCAGCGAACTGCGCAGCTGGAACCGGCTGCCCGGCAATGCCATCAATGTGGGGCAGGTGCTGCGCATCATCCCGCCGCCACGCTATGCAGCCAGCAACCAGAATAGCAGCCCACGCCCAAGCAAGCCTGCGGCAACACCCGTGCGTCCGGCGGCCAAGCCTAAGCCGGCCCCCGCCAGCGCTAGCATCGCGCTGAGCTGGCCGGCCAAGGGCAAGCTGATTCAAGGTTACAGCAGCCGCAACAAGGGCATCGATATTGCAGGCAAGCCCGGAGACGACATTCTTGCTGCCGGCGCCGGCAAGGTGGTCTATGCCGGGCAAGGCATACGCGCTTACGGCAACTTGCTCATTATCAAGCACAACGAAGCCTTCCTCAGCGCCTATGCCCATAACCAGTCGCTCAGGGTCAAAGAAGGCGATACCGTCAGGCGTGGCCAACCCATCGCCAGCATGGGCAGCAGCGGCACCGACCGCACCAAGTTGCACTTCGAACTGCGCTACCGCGGCCAGGCGGTCGATCCCATGCCTTATCTGAACTAAGCGCTACTTGCAGCCCAAGAGCCGGTTGACGACGCCGGCACCGGCCGCACGGCCAGTCGCAAGGCAAGCCGTCAGCAAATAGCCGCCAGTCGGCGCCTCCCAGTCCAGCATCTCGCCGGCACAAAATACGCCCGGCAAGCGCTGCAGCATCAAGCCGCTATCCAGAGCCGCAAAGCACACGCCACCGGCACTGCTGATCGCCTCGTCCAGCGGGCGCGGCGCGCTGACCGTCACCGGCAAGGCCTTGATGGCCGCAGAAAGCCTAGCCACATCGTTAAAGCTGTCCTTGTCCAGGCATTCGCGCAGCAAGCCCATGCGCGCACCCTTGAGATTCAGCCGGCTTTGCAGATGGCTGGACAGCGAGCGCGAGCCGCGCGGATGGGCGACTTCTTGCATAACCTTGTCGGCACTACGATCCGGTGCCAGATCCAGATAAAAGGTCGCCTGACCATCGCGCTTGATCAGCTCACGCAAGCGTGCAGACAAGGCATAGATCAGATTGCCTTCGACACCATAGCGCGACAGCACCAGACCGCCGCGCCGGGTCTCGCTGACACCGTTTACATCGCTTAAGGTGACGGTGATGGATTTAAGCGCCTCACCGGCAAACTTGTCGGCAAAAAATGGCGACCAGCCCGCCTCGAAGCCACAGTTGGAAGGCTCAAGCTCCGCCACCGCCACACCCTTCTCCTGCAGTAGCGGCAACCAGGCACCATCCGAGCCCAGCTTGCGCCAGCTCCCGCCGCCCAGCGCCATATACACATCGGCCGGGGTCAATGCCATATTTTCGCCACTGCCAAGCCAGGACTCCAGCACGGCATCCAGGCCGATATCGCGAAAACGCTGCCCCAGGCCGGCCAGGCCGCCATGCTCGTCCACCAGAACGGCCAGCGCCCGCATCACGGCATCGTGCCGCCCCTCACCCGACATCAATTCGCCCAAACGGTCAAAGCACTTCATATGGCCTCCTGTGCTATGACTGCCCGAACAAACCCTTGAGCAAGGATGAGCCTTGGGACAGCAAGTCGGTATTCCCTGCCGGCACTTCGCCGTCAGGCGTCAGCTTGTCGACCAGTTGCGGC
>NZ_RJTZ01000284.1:0-1673 GCF_024343515.1 Aquitalea sp. S1-19
CGGCCGCCGATGCCGTGCGCCGGATCAACTCGGGGGTTTCGGTAGAGGTCTTGCCGCAGCGACTGGATGGCGCGGCGCTGGCGCACCGGATGGCACAGGTGGATGTGGTGCTGGATTGTTCGGACAATTATGCAACGCGTCAGGCGGTGAATGCTGCAGCAGTTGTCAGCCGTACACCCTTGGTGTCGGGTGCCGCGGTACGCTTTGATGGCCAGTTGCTGGTAGTCGATCCGCGTGTCGAGAATAGCCCGTGCTATCACTGCCTGTTTGGCGGCAGTGACGCCAGTGACGGAGCTTGTGCGACTTTCGGTGTTTTTTCACCACTGGTCGGAGTGATTGGTGCGCAGCAGGCGGTGGAAGCATTGAAGCTGCTGATGGGTATTGGTGTTAGTCCGGTCGGGCGTCTGATTACTTATGACGCGCTAAATGCCGCCTGGCGCGAGATGCGCTTTAGCCGCGACCCGGATTGTGCCGTGTGTGGCGCTGTTTAGCGCCATGGCAAGTCGCTGTAGCGCCCGGTTTCGATAATCAGCAGAGCCATAAACAGGCGCCGGGCCCGGCGTCAGGCCCGTGCCCGGCAGAAACAATGCCGGCACTATGGATCAGAAACCCGCTTGCCAGTGCCCGCTCTTGCCGCCCTGTTTTTCCAGCAGGCGGACGCCGCCGATTTCCATGCCGCGGTCTATGGCCTTGAGCATGTCGTAAACCGTCAGCAGGCCGGCATTGACGGCGCTTAATGCTTCCATTTCCACACCGGTGCGGCCGACGGTTTCGGCCGTGACCCGGATATGCAGGCGGTTAAGTTCGGCCTCTGGGCTGAATTCGACTGCCACGCGGGTCAGGGCAATCGGGTGGCACAGCGGGATCAGGTCGGCGCAGCGTTTGGCGCCCTGAATGGCGGCGATGCGGGCGATGCCGATAACGTCGCCTTTTTTATTATTGCCGGAGAGCAACTGGGCAAAAGTGTCTGCCAGCATGGTGATATGGCCGGTCGCAACGGCTACGCGACGGGTTTCGTTCTTGGCGCCGACATCGACCATATGGGCTTGGCCGGCGGCACTAGCGAGGATTTGCTCAGCCTGTTGCGTGCGCGCGGAGACGACTGGGCGGCGGCCTTAGCGCCGGACAAGGTATTCCGCGTGGTGGTGGACAGGGAAATCAAGCGCGGGGTGGCCGAGATCGCCGATGGCGCCGAGGTCGGCATCTTGCCACCGGTGACCGGAGGCTGATATGTGGCTGGATATTACGGTACGCAAAGCGGCGTTTGTCAGCGCCTATGAGGAAGAGCGGCTATTGGCCGAAGCGGGGGATGCCGGTGCGCTGGTCGGCTTTCAGGGCAGGGTGCGCGGTCAGGATGGCGAGTTGCCGCTGGCTGCGCTGCATCTTGAGCACTATCCGGGCGTAACCGAAGACGAAATCGCCCGCATCGCCCATGAGGCGGCACTGCGCTGGCCATTGACGGCCTGCCGTATCATTCACCGCGTGGGCCGGCTGACGGTGGGTGAGGGTATTGTGCTGGTGCTGGTGGCCAGTGGCCACCGGGCTGCGGCTTTTGCGGCGGCCGAATTCTTGATGGACTACCTGAAAACCCGCGCCCCGTTCTGGAAGCGCGAAGAATTCATTGATGGCAGCAGCCACTGGGTCGAAGCCAAGGCTTCCGACGATGCCGCCGC
>NZ_RJTZ01000285.1:0-1669 GCF_024343515.1 Aquitalea sp. S1-19
TGATCTGGCTATTGATGCCGGTCAAGAGCGCGTTGAGCGTCACCCCTTCCAGGTCCACCACCAGGCGCGCCGGATTGCTCAGGCTGAACTGCTTGTAGCGCAGTGTTTCGCTGGACTCTAGCGTGATGCGGGTATAGGTGGTCGACGGCCAGATGCGCAGCGCGACGATTTGCGGTACGGCGGCAAAACCGATGCGGCTGACGGACAGCAGCCAGGTTGCCGCTGCGGCGCCGACTAGATGGCGGCGGCTTAGATCGAAAGTCGGCTCAGACATTGAATCCCTTGTGCGGCATGGGCGTGGATGCGGTAGGTGCGGCCATCATCGGCCACCGCTAGCGCTAGAGTGAGATCAGGCTGTGGCAACAGGCCTTGCGCCTTTTCCGGCCATTCGACCAGACACAGGGTATCGTGGTCGAATAGTTCGCGAAAGCCGGCATCTTCCCATTCTTCCGGATCATTGAAGCGGTACAGGTCGAAATGGTGCGCGGTCAGACTCGCCAGCGGGTAGGTCTCAACCAGCGTATAGGTCGGACTCTTGACCCGCCCCTGATGGCCTAGCCCCTGTAGCAGGCCGCGGGTCAGCGTGGTTTTGCCTGCGCCTAGGTCGCCTTCCAGAAAAATCACCATGCCCGGGATGATGGCCTGTGCCAGGCTTGCGCCCAAGCCTAATGTAGCCGCTTCATCCGGCAGGTAGCCGCTGCGGGTGCTGGTATCATCCATAACCATGACCGAGAGTAAAATGCAAAACGTGGATTATCCCGAATTGGCGGCACAAATCAAAGCATGGGCGCAAGAACTGGGCTTTGACGGCGTGCGCATCACCCGTGCAGAGCTGCCGCCCGAGGCGGCAGAGCGCCTGCAGGCCTGGCTGGATGCCGGGCACCACGGTGAAATGGATTATATGGCGCGCCATGGTCTGATGCGGGTGCGTCCGGCCGAGTTGGTGCCCGGTGCCCTGAGCGTGATCTCGGTGCGCATGAATTACTGGCCGGGCGAGGCCCGGGCGGCCGAGGCGGTACTGGCCGAACCCGGGGCAGCGTATCTGTCGCGTTATGCGCTGGGGCGCGACTATCACAAGGTCTTGCGTAAACGCCTGCAAGCGTTAAGCGAGCGGGTCAGTGCGGCGGCAGGCGCGCTGGGCGGTCGGGTGTTTACCGACAGTGCCCCGATTGCCGAGGTGGCGCTGGCGGCACAGGGGGGGCTCGGCTGGCGCGGCAAACATACCTTGTTGCTCAATCGCGAGCAGGGCTCGCTGTTTTTTCTGGGCGAGATCGTTACCGATCTGCCGCTGCCCGAAGACCATGAAGAGCCGGCGCACTGCGGCAGTTGCACGCGCTGCATCACAGCGTGTCCGACGCAGGCCATTATCGCGCCTTATCAGCTGGATGCGCGGCGTTGCATCTCTTACCTCACCATCGAACTCTCTGGTGCCATTCCCGAGGCGCTGCGCCCCCTGATCGGCAACCGGGTTTATGGCTGCGACGATTGCCAGCTGGTATGTCCGTGGAACCGCTTTGCCGTGGCGAGCCATGAGGCGGATTTTGCCGTGCGTCATGGTCTGGACGATGTGTCCCTGGTCGAATTGTTTGGCTGGAGCGAAGACGAATTCAATCAGCGCATGGCCGGCAGCCCGATCTATCGCATCGGTTACGAGCGCTGGTTGCGCAAT
>NZ_RJTZ01000286.1:0-1652 GCF_024343515.1 Aquitalea sp. S1-19
CTGGTGGCGCAAGACCCCAACGATGAACCCGCCTCGGTATTGCTGGAGCGGATTGCCGCCGAAAAGGCGCGGCTGTTCAATGAAGGAAAAATAAAAAAAGAAAAACAATACTTGGTCATAACAGATACAGATTTACCTCTTGATAAGCCGAACGGTTGGGTATTTGAACGGTTTGGTAATGTTGTAATTAACCGAGATTTCGAACGTATCCCTTTGGCTGTTTCTGAGAGAGAAAAAAGAAAGGGCTCTTATGACTATTATGGCGCATCGGGGGTTATTGATCAGGTTGATAACTATCTATTTGACAAGCCATTGTTGTTGATTGGTGAAGATGGAGCAAATCTAATTAATAGGTCTACACCCATCGCGTTCATGGCTCGTGGGAGATATTGGGTTAATAATCATGCTCATGTTTTAGATGGGCTGAATGAAGATTTATTGAAATATATATGCTTGCATATCAATGCAATTTCTTTAATTTCATATATTACTGGCACAGCTCAGCCTAAAATGAATCAAGCCAAGATGAATGAGATCGTACTTGGTATTCCACCTTTTGCTGAACAAAAACGCATCGTTGCCAAAGTGGATGAACTGATGGCCCTCTGCGACCAACTAAAATACCGCCTGCAAACCAGCCAACAGACCCAGCTCACCCTGGCCGAGGCATTGGTGGAAGACGCTCTGGCCTGACCGCTGGCAGGGTGTCCGTGGTGGTGCCCTGCATCCTGATCATGGCTATTGCCTTAGCGCACGCACGGCCACTTTTCCCCTTTATCGTTAAGCAGGTTGTTTCAGTTATGAGCCTCTACCATATCGCCAATCAACAGCTGACCCCGTTAATCCCGACCACCTTTGCCGCCGAAGGGCTGCAAGAGCGTCAGGATCTGCAGGAGGCGTTAAAGCGCAATATCGATGCCATTGCGCCCGATTGTCTGGTGATTGCCGACGAGTTTTCCGACTGGGAAGACAGCCGCCGCCGCATCGACCTGCTGGCCATCGACCGCAATGCCAATCTGGTGGTAATCGAGCTCAAGCGCGATGAAATCGGCGCCCATATGGAGCTGCAGGCGCTGCGCTATGCCGCCATGATCTCGAACATGACCTTTGATAAGGCCTGCGACTATTTTGAACGCTATCTCGCCGCTGAGGGGTTAGCCGATGGCGACAGAGAGTGTGCCAGAGAGAAACTGCTGGCGTTTACCGGACTGGATGAGAGCCAGCTTGATGATTTCGGCAACGATGTGCGCATCGTGCTGGCCTCGGCCGCCTTTGGCAAAGAGCTGACCACCTCGGTGTTATGGCTGCGGGACAAAGGCATTGATATCCGCTGCGTGCGCTTGACCCCATTCAAATACCAGGGCGAGGTGCTGATCAATGCCGAGCCGATTATCCCAGTGCCGGAAGCGGAAGCCTATCAGGTCAAATTCCGCGAAAAGCGCGCCGAAGAACGCGCCAGCCAGCAAAGCTCACGCGACTACAGCAAGTACCGTTTTAATGGCGAGGTCTACAACAAACGCAAGTTGGCGTTAGCGGTGATTAGGCAGTGGATCAAGGATCGCCAGTTCACCAGCTTTGCGCAGATAAGCAGCCATCTGTCGCAGTACAATTTGCCAAGGGCCGTCATCTTGGTTGATCAGATTGCCGGGAAA
>NZ_RJTZ01000287.1:0-1641 GCF_024343515.1 Aquitalea sp. S1-19
CGTCACCCCGGCGCTGCACACCCCGCTGATGGCTGTGACCAACGCCATCTCCGGCATCATCATCGTCGGCGCCCTGCTGCAGGTGGTCGACATCGGTGGCGAAACCATTACCGTCACCTCGGTACTGGGCACCATCGGCGTCTTCCTCGCCAGTATCAATATCTTCGGTGGCTTTATGGTCACCCAGCGCATGCTTGACATGTTCAAGAAGAAGAAAAAATAAGGACCGACCGACATGGAAAATATTTCTGCTTTGCTTTATCTGGTCGCGGCGGTGCTGTTCATCCTCGCGCTCAAGGGGCTGTCCAGCCCGGTGTCCGCCTTGCGCGGCAACCTGTACGGCATGATCGGCATGGTGATCGCGGTATTCACCACCTTCATGATCATGGACAAGCCGGTGCTGGGCCTGATCGGCGGCGCCATCATCGCCGGTGGTGCCATCGGCGCATGGAAGGCGAAAACGGTCGAAATGACCGGCATGCCGGAACTGGTTGCCGCCATGCACTCGCTGGTGGGCCTGTCTGCGGTGCTGATCGCGGTGGCTGCGGTGTACCACACCGGTGAAACCCATACCCCGGTACAGAAGGTCGAGCTGTTTATCGGCGCCTTTATCGGTGCCATCACCTTTACCGCCTCGGTCATTGCCTACGGCAAACTGTCCGGCCGCTTCGGCGCCAAGGCCGTGACCTTCTCCGGCCAGCACCTGCTCAACCTGCTGTTGGCGATCGCCATGGTCGGCTTCGGCGTGGTGTACTTCACCACCGACAGCCATGCTGCTTTCCTCGCCATGGTGGCAGTGGCGCTGGTGCTGGGTGTGACACTGATCATCCCGATCGGCGGTGCCGACATGCCGGTGGTGGTGTCGATGCTGAACTCATACTCGGGCTGGGCGGCAGCCGGTATCGGTTTCACCCTGAACAACCCGGTGCTGATCATCGCCGGTGCCTGCGTCGGCGCCTCCGGTGCCATCCTGTCCTACATCATGTGCAAGGCGATGAACCGCTCCATCGTATCGGTGCTGCTGGGTGGCTTCGGTGCCGAAGCGGCCGCTGGCGGCGGCGCGGCTTCCGGCCCGAAGAACTACAAGTCCGGTTCGGCTGAAGACGCTGCCTTCCTGATGAGCAACGCCGACAGCGTGATCATCGTGCCGGGCTATGGCCTGGCGGTGTCGCGTGCCCAGCATGCGCTGCAGGAATTTGCCAACTTGCTGACCGAGAAGGGTGTCAATGTGCGCTACGCCATCCACCCGGTGGCTGGTCGTATGCCGGGGCATATGAACGTGCTGTTGGCGGAAGCCGAAGTGCCGTACGAGCAGGTGCAGGAGATGGAGGAGATCAACTCCGACTTCGCCAACACCGACGTGGTGCTGGTGATCGGCGCCAACGACGTGGTCAACCCGGCTGCGCTGAAAGACAAGGCCAGCCCGATCTATGGCATGCCTATCTTGGAAGCGCACAAGGCGCGCACCGTGATCGTGGTCAAGCGTTCGATGAGCGTGGGTTACGCGGGTCTGGATAACGAACTCTTCTACATGGACAAGACCATGATGGTGTTCGGTGACGCCAAGAAGGTGGTCGAAGAGCTGGTCAAGGGCGTCGACCACTAAGCCCGTCTAGCAACAGATGTAAACAAAAGCCCGTC
>NZ_RJTZ01000288.1:0-1636 GCF_024343515.1 Aquitalea sp. S1-19
ATGGCAAAACCGGCGACCAGTCCGGAGAAAACTGCCACCAGCAGGTCGAAGAAATTGGGGTTGGTGCGCGCCAGTATCTGGGCGGTCGGTGGAATAAAAGGCGAGAAATTGACGATGGTGTAGCTGGTCACCAGTGCCGCCACCACGCCAAAGCCCAGTGCCAGCCCCGCCTGCTTGCCGTAGGCCAGATTGGTCTTGGCGATGGCGTAGCCCAGCAGATTGATCGGCCCCATCAGGGGCGCGATCAGCATCGCGCCGATCACCACCGCAGCCGAGTCTAGCAACAGGCCCAGCGTGGCAATCGCGCAGGAAATGAACACCAGAAAGATATAGGCCGGTGTCAGCAGGCCGTTCTCGATCATGCTGCGGTCGACCTGAGCCTGATCGACATTCTGCTGCCGTCGGTTCCACCACTCACCGACGATGATTTCGGCCAGGCTGCGTGTTGCCATGGTCATTCCTGTCTGCTTCATCCAAACATTTATTTTCGGTTAAATGTTATGGAATTTCCAGTTTTGCTTATATATGCCATCTTGATTGCGCGTCCTGGATATCAAATACATAATCCGCCACAAGCGCCCGCATCGAGGCGCCAATAACTAAAGGGGAGATCCATGCGTTCACTCAAGGCGCGAATCATCGGCTTTAATGCCGTGCTGCTGGCAGCGTTTGCCGTACTGCTGTTTTCCATCGTGTTTGTCCAGGTGCGCGGCATGGCACTGCAGGGCATTGCCAGTGAGCAGAACACCACGCTCAAGGGGCAGTCTATCCTGATTGGCGACTGGGCGCGGGACAAGCAGAGCGTGATCAAGGGGCGCTCGCAGCGCTACGACAATGAAATCAATATGCTGGGCCGTGATCCGCAGTGGTTCCTGACGCAGGGCATGCAGGAGGGGCGTTTTATCGACCTGTATGTCGGTTTTGCCGATAACAAGGGGCATTTTGCCTCGGGCTGGACGCCGCCTGCCGAGTATGCGGTTACCAGTCGAGGCTGGTACCAGCAGGCCATGGCTGCGGGCAAGCTGGTAATGACCGACCCCTATATCGACGCCAATACCAAGGCCATCGTGCTCACGGCGGCCATTCCGCTACCGGGCAGCAATGGCGGTGTGCTGGCCGGCGATATTTCGATGACCGAACTGACGCGCACGCTGGCGACCCTGCCGGTAGGCGGCAATGGCTACAGCCTGCTGGTGGACAGCAAGGGCAATCTGATCTCTGCACCGGACAAGGCCTTGCAGACCAAGCCGCTGACGACGCTGGTGCCGGCGCTGAATGCGGCAACCATGCAGGCCGCCAGTGGTAGCGGCGAACTGGTGGAGGTCGAGGTCGGCGGCAAGACCATGCTGGCTTCGGTTGTGCGGCTGGAAGAGCTGAACTGGAGCATTGTGGTGCTGAGCGAGAAGTCGCTGGTGCTGACGCCGCTCAATACGCTGCTGTTGACGCTGGGGGCTTTCACGCTGGGGGCTTTCCTGTTGATGCTGCCGCTGTCAGGTCTGGTGCAGGGGCGGATGCTGGCCGGGCTGGACCGGCGCTCGCAGGAGATTTCCGGCATTACCGGCGTGATCCGCGATATCGCCGACCAGACCAACCTGTTGGCGCTGAACGCGGCGATCGAGGCGGCGCGCGCCGGCGA
>NZ_RJTZ01000289.1:0-1635 GCF_024343515.1 Aquitalea sp. S1-19
TGCGCGGCATGTGGGGCCCACGTCCACTGGAAACCGTTGAAAAAGCCAACATCCAGCTCGACAACCTGGCCAAGGTGCTGCAAGAGCGCGGCATCAAAGTCGACCGTCCAAGTCCGCTGAACTGGAACCAGCCGGTCAACACGCCGGACTTCCGCACCGACTCGATGATGACCTGCATGCCGCCACGCGACACCCTGCTCACCATCGGTAACGAAATCATCGAAGCGGCCATGTCCTTCCGCTGCCGCTACTGGGAATACCTCGCTTTCCGTCCGCTGATGTCGCAGTACTTCAACGAAGACCCCGAGTTCCTGTGGACCCAGGCACCACGCCCACGCCTGTCCGACAAGTCGTACAAGCACAACTACTACGACGAAAAAATCTCGCTGGAAGACCGTCTGGTGCGCACCGCCAACAAGGACTTCGTCACCACCGAAGAAGAAATCCTGTTTGATGCCGCCGACGTGATGCGTATGGGCAAGGATTTGTTTATCCAGCATGGCCTGACCACCAACCGCAAGGCGATGGAATGGTTCAAGCGCAAGTATCCCGAGCTGCGCATCCACGCCGTCAACTTCCCGGGCGACCCCTACCCTATCCATATCGACGCGACCTTCGTGCCGCTGCGCCCCGGTCTGATCATCAACAACCCGCATCGCCGTCTGCCGGTTGAACAGCGCAAGATCTTCGAGCAGAACGGCTGGCAGATTGTTGATGCCGCCATGCCTGCCCACAAAGAACCGCCTCCGCTGTGCTACAGCTCGGTGTGGCTGTCGATGAACTGCCTGGTCCTCGACCACAAGACAGTGATCGTCGAAGCATCCGAAGTGAACCAGATGGAACAGATGGACAAGCTGGGCATGAACGTGATCCCGATGCCTTTCCGCGACGCCTACGCCTTCGGTGGCGGCCTGCACTGCTCCACCGCCGACGTCTACCGCGAAGGCACGTGTGAAGACTACTTCCCGAACCAGACAGGCGATGTAACCCGCGTCTAAGCAAGACACGCCGGGCTTACGCCCGGCGCAGATAAAAAGCAGTACACATCCGCCATGCCCATGCATGGCGGATCAGCCCGAATCCCATCCGGGCACCATGCAAGTCTCTCTTTTTTCAGAGTTGGCACCACAGATGCATGCAAGCGGGCATTCAAGCTCGGTTTGTTCTCCTCCAATGGAGTGTCCGTATCCATGCATCTCCAGCTCTGCTTTTATTTTCAGCATCAGGCAATACGACAGCGATCAGCCTGATGCTGGCTTTACCCACAGGATTATCAGCATGGCTTTCAACCTGAAGAACTGTAATTACCTGCGTCTGCTGGACTTTACTCCACGCGAAATCCGTTACCTGCTGGACCTGTCCCGTGACCTGAAGCGTGCCAAGTACGCCGGTAACGAAGAGCCGCATCTGCTTGGCAAAAACATCGCGCTGATTTTTGAAAAAGCATCGACCCGTACCCGTTGCGCGTTTGAAGTGGCAGCCTATGACCAGGGCGCACATGTGACCTACCTCGGGCCGTCCGGTTCGCAGATCGGCTACAAAGAGTCGATGAAAGACACCGCCCGTGTACTGGGCCGCATGTACGATGCGATCGAATACCGTGGCTTCAAGCAGGACGTGGTTCAGGAACTGGCC
>NZ_RJTZ01000029.1:0-31893 GCF_024343515.1 Aquitalea sp. S1-19
TCAACTTCGTCCACATCATGGGCATGATGTTTGCCCTGCATGCAGTCATTCTCGCTGGCTGTGGCTGGTTCTGGCCGCGCCATGGCCGGGCAGGCACAATCGACTTCCGTCTGGCCGATGGCGAACAATTGCCGGCACACCTGCGCCCATGGCGCTATGCCAAGCTGACCAGCGTGCTACTCGTCTGCCTGCTGATATCAATGTACCTGACGTTCTCGCCACTGGGCTTTGCCACTGTTGGCGGCCCCGGTCTGCCATACGGTATGTTGATGGGTACGCTCTGGCTGCTGTTCCTGGCATACGCCGTACGGCATCTGCGCTGTCTTGCCCGCAGCCCGGCACCGGCAATAGAGACAGTCTGATCGTGCCGCAATATTCGATAAAGGAAACGATACATATGGCGGATACCCTGCCGACACCAGCGGCAGGCCCCAGCCTCGCCGGAGCCTGTCTGGCCGAGTTTATTGGCACGGCACTGCTGATTCTGTTTGGAGTGGGCGCCGTTGCCGGCATGCAACTGTCGGGGGCCAATTTCGGCCAGTGGGAAATTTCTCTAACCTGGGGACTGGGCGTCGCGCTGGCGGTCTATGTCGTCGCGGGTGTATCCGGTGCGCACCTGAATCCGGCGGTAACACTGGCGCTGACGGCATGGGCCGGCTTCGAGCGCCGGCGAGCCCTGCCCTACATCTTCGCACAGTGTGCGGGAGCCTTCTGCGCGGCAGCCCTTGTTCTGGCTCTCTATGCACCATTGCTGGCCGGCTGGGAAAGTACACACGGGATTATCCGCGGCACACCGCAAAGCGTGGCCAGTGCCGCCATCTTCACCACCTTCGCCCATGCCAGTCTTGGCAATGTGCAAGCCCTGCTGGTTGAGACCGTTATTACCGCGATCCTGATGACCGGCATTCTGGCGCTGACCGACCCGCGTAACGGCCCATCGCGCGGCTTTGCCGGTGCCTTGCTGATTGGTCTGCTGGTTGCCGTGATTGGAGCCTCGTTCGGCCCCCTGACCGGCTTTGCGATGAATCCGGCGCGCGACTTGGGTCCGCGGCTATTCATTGCACTCGCCGGCTGGGACGCTGTCGCTTTCAACGGTGGACGTGCCAGCGATTACTGGTGGGTACCGGTACTGGGTCCGCTACTGGGCGCACAGATCGGTGCCCTGCTCTACCTGAAGCTGATCTCGCCACACCTGCCACGCTAATCCTGCTTTGCCCCCTATTTCGCATTGAACCCAAGCTCCCGACGCTACCAGCTAGCAGGCGCACGGCCGGACAGATAAAGCGCCAGCTGGGTGATAAAGTCCTGCGAAGGGGCGCGCAGGCCGAGCAGCGCACCGGCAGCCACCAGCAGGCAGACTGCGATAATCAGGCTGGTCTGCTGCGGCCGGCCGCTCTTACCCTGCATACGCAGAAACAGGATGGAGACCCACAGGCCCAGCGCACAACCACTGATCACCTCAGACGGGGAATGCGCTCCGACCACCACCCGTGAAACGGCTACCGCCAGCGCCGCGCCCATACCTAGCAGAACTCCGGCACGCCCAAGGCCGGATCGATAGCCTTCCAGCAGCAGATAACCCAGCACCGGCAGGATAGAGGCCGACATAAAGGCATGGCCGCTGAAACCGGTAAAACGGATGGCCGGGATACCTATGCCCCAGCCGATAAAGGCCAACTTGCTGGACAACACCAGCAGGCTGCCTGCGCCCAGCAATAGCCACCAGGCGAGGAACTGGCTCCATGTGCGGCGCAGGGCCAGCCACAGGCCGATGGCCAGCGCGGCGGGAATCATTACGGCAGAGTCGCCGAAGTTGGTCAGGGTATGCCACATGCGGTCATGGTGGGACAGTCTGCCGCAATAGGCAAACCTGCTGGCGCGGTTTCCTGAGCAGGGCCACCATCGACTACAATCGCGCCCTATCCATCTTATTCAGCGAGGGCCGTACCATGGCCGGCAAAAAGAAAAGCTCCACCCAACCCGATGCGGCCATGCAGGCCGCGACACTCAAGCGCTTCGAGCGCGCACAAGCCGCCTGCCATGCCGTGATCTCGGCCTTTGACGGGTTCGAGACGGACGGCGGTTTCGAGGCGCGCGAACCTGCCTATAAATATGCCCAGATGTGTCGCGTTTACGCCAAGAAGCTGCGCAACAGCAAGGTGCTGAGCAGCGCCGATTTTGATATTGCCGTCGGCCTGTGTACTGCGGCACGGCGCGCGCTGCATCTGCTTGACCCCGAGCTGGTTTTTGCCGGCCTGCCGCAAGCAGAGGCGCTGCAAACCATGGCGCCGCTAGCCTATGGCGTGCTGGACGACAACTTCAAGCTGGGCGGCCCCAACAGCAAACGGCCACGCCCGTTCTGACGCCATCGCGCCAGTGAAGCGTGGCGCCAGCGTCTAGACTGGTACTCATTGCCCGCAAAGTGGGCCCGCTGCGAATGGAGCCGGAATGAGTACGCTGTTTACGCCCATGCTGCTGGATGCGCTGACGCTGGCCAACCGCATCATTGTCGCGCCGATGTGCCAATACTCGGCCGACGAGGGCGAGGCCGAGCAGGCGCTGGGGCGCGTTATCCGCGCCATCCGCCGTTATTCCGCCATGCCCTTGGGTCTTCAGCTGGCGTACGCCTACAAAACCCTGTTCAACGAGCCATCTGTGCCGCAAGGCTGAATTCTCAAGGAGACCTTCATGCAACTCTTTAGCGACAGTTTTCAGGATAGTGCGCGTATTCCCGGCAGCTACGCCTTCGCCGTACCGGCAACAAGCGGCCATATCGCTCTGTCCGACAACCTCAACCCGCATCTGCGCTGGCAAGGCGAACCGGCAGGCACCCGCTCGTTTGCGCTGGTGTGCCATGACCCGGATGTGCCCAGCGTAGGCACCGATGTCAACATAGAGGGGCGCACCATCGCGGCCGATCTGCCGCGTACCGATTTTTTCCACTGGCTGCTACTGGATATCCCGGCGACCACCCACGACATTGCCGAAGGCAGCCATAGCCGTGGCGTGACCGTAGGCGGCAAGGCGGGGCCGGCTGCACCGGGCGGCATGCGTCACGGCATCAATGACTACACCGGCTGGAATGCCGGCAACCCCGACATGGCTGGCGACTACTACGGCTATGACGGCCCGTGCCCGCCATGGAACGATGCCCGGCTGCACCACTATGTGTTCACCCTGTATGCGCTCGACACCCCCAGCCTCGGTTTGGGCGAGCGCGCGGACGGCGCGACGGTGCGGGCGGCGATCGCCCGCCACACGCTGGCCAGCGCCAGCCTGACCGGCAGTTACAGCCTGAACCCGGCACTGGCCGGCTGAAAACAGGGGAACGGAACAATGAGCAGAATCGCATTTCTCGGCCTGGGCGGCATGGGCTCGCGCATGGCCGGACGGCTGGCGATGGCGGGTTACCCGCTGACAGTATGGGACCGGTCAGATGAGCAGCGCCGCCTGCTGGCACACCATGGCGCCCATATGGCCGAGACGCCGCGTGCGGCGGTCAAGGATGCCGATGTGGTGATTACCATGCTTAGCGACGACACGGCCTCGCGTGCAGTGTGGCTGGACGCCAAAACCGGCGCACTGGCCGCCCTGGGCGATGATGTGCTGGCGATAGAATCCGGCACGCTGTCATCCGCGTGGATACACGAGTTGTCTCAGGCGCTGGGCAGTGCCAACTTTCTGGATGCTCCCGTCTCCGGCTCGCGCAGTCAGGCCGAGACAGGCCAGCTGGTATATCTGGTCGGCGGCCAGGAAAGCGCCTTCCGCCGCGCCCGCCCCATACTCAAGACCATGGGCAGCGTGGTGCATCATGTAGGCGGCAATGGTCAGGGCGCGCAGCTTAAGCTGACGCTCAATGCGCTGCTGGGTACGCAGATGACCGCCATGGCCGAGATTCTCGGCTTTCTGGCCAAGGCCGGCGTCGACCCCGACCGGGCACTGGACATCATCAGCTCCACCCCCATCGCCAGCCCTGCAGTCTGTGCCAGCGCCCGGCTGATGCTGGCACGCAACTTTGCGCCGCAGCTATCGCTGGATCTGCTCGAAAAGGATTTCCGCTATCTGCTGGAGGCGGCAGGCGTACTGGAGGCCGAACTGCCCACCAGCCAGGCCGTCCATCAGGTGCTGGCCATTGCCCAGGCCCGCGGCTTCGGCCGCGACAATGTCAGTGCGCTGGTGCGCCTGTTCGACTGGCCGCAGGCTAATTCGGCGCTCAATCCGTCCGGGCCAGCTTGAGCGCATAGCGCCCGAACACGCTGTCGCGCACATAGCCCAGCTTGCGGTACAGCGCCTGTGCCGCCAGATTGTCATGCGCGGTTTCCAGCAGCATGCTGTCGGCACCGCGCTCGGCGGCCAGAGCATGCGCCGCCTGCATCAAGGCCAGTGCAATGCCGTGGCCGCGCGCTTCCGGCTCGACAAACAGGTCGGACAATAGCCAGCTTGGTGCCAGCGCCAGCGAATCAAACCCCGGATACATCAACACCAGCCCCAGCCCTTCGCCCTCCTCGTCCTCGGCCAGCAAGACCATGGCCGAGCCATCCGCCAGCCGCGCCGCCAGATAGGCCCAGCTGTCTGCCATGCGCGGTTCCAGGCCGTAAAACACCCGGTAGGCAGTAAACAGCGGCAGGATGGCATCGATATCCTGTGATTCGGCCAGACGAATTCTGACATCCCGACTCATGATGACTCTCTCTTTGTACGGATGCTGACAAGCTAGGAGCAAGCCGAGCCAAGCGCAAGCAGGCCGGACAGCAGACGCAAAAAAACCGCCCGCAGGCGGCTTTCATGCAACATTGCATCCGGTTTAAGCGGCCATCACCGCTTCGACTTCGGCCACAGTCTTGGGGATAGGCTCGCCCAGAGTGCGGCTGCCATCGGCCGTAATCAACACATTGTCTTCCAGACGGATGCCGCCGAAATCGCGGTACTCCAGGAAGCGGGCGTAGTTGATCAGACCGGCGTGGCGGCCTTCGGCCTGCCAGGCTTCGATCAGTGCCGGGATAAAGTAAATACCGGGCTCGACGGTCAGCACCATGCCGGCCTTGAGCGATTTGGCCAGACGCAGATAACCCAGACCGAACAGCTCGCTGCGCACCAGCCCTTCGCCGTAGCCGACCAGATCTTCACCCAGCGCTTCCATATCGTGCACATCCAGCCCGATCTGGTGGCCCAGGCCATGCGGGAAGGCAATGGCATAAGCGCCCGACTCGACGATTTCCGCCGCATCGCCATGGAAAAAGCCCAGCGCCGTCATTCTTTCGACCATCACCCGTGCCGCCAGCTTGTGCATATCGAGATAACGCACGCCCGGGCGCAGTGCGGCGATCACGCTTTCCTGCATTTCCAGCACGATCTCGTAAATGGCACGCTGGCTGTCGCTAAAGCGCCCGCCCACCGGAATGGTGCGGGTGATATCGCTGGCGTAGCCGCCGGCCGAGGTACAGCCGGTATCGTTCAACGCCAGATCGCCGGCTTGCAGCTGACCCTTGTAGTGCTCGTTATGCAGCACTTCGCCGCGACGCGAGAAAATGGACGGGTAGGCCAGATGCAGATCCTGGCTGCGCATAATGCCTTCCATGGCACCGACCGCCTGATACTCGAAAGCACCGGGGCGTGCCGCACGCATGGCCGCGATATGCATCTCGCGCGTCACCGCCAGCGCCGCTTCCATTTCGGCGATTTCGACATCCTGCTTGATTTCACGCAGGGCCACCACGGCATGGGTCAGCGCCACGGAAAAACCAGGCTTGATGGTATCGCTGCTGCATTCGAGCAGGCGTGCCAGCTCCAGCACCGTTTCGCCACGGTAAGGCTGCAGATAGTGCACCGGACGGCCGGCTACCTGCGCCGCATGTATCGCCGTTGCCAGCTGGGCATAAGGCCGGGTGATGCCGACACCGACATCGGCCGCACGCGCGCTCAGCGCCGGCAAGGGGCCGGTCCACACAATGTCCGCGACCTCAGGCTCGTCGCCATACAGCGCGACCTCGCCCTGATCCAGATCGAGCACGCCGGCCAGACCCTGCATATCCAGACCGAAGAAATAACGGAAGCTACCGTCCTGCACGAAGTGGTAGGGGTTATGCGCGTAATTCATCGGCGCATCGACATTGCCCAGCAATACCACCAGACCGGACAGGCCGGCATCCGCCAGCCGGGCACGACGGGCGCTATAGATTTCTGCTGCAAACATAGTGTGTGTGTCCTTGCGTGTAAGTGCAGCCTTGAGCTGTGGTGTTTTGTATACAATCGACTAACTTAACATAGCGTAGCCACCCTGTACCAGACAGCGTAGCAACTAACCGACCCCAAGTTTTAACAGTACTGCCTATTGAATACGGGCAATACACCACAATAGCTGCTTCAATGGAAAAATAAGCATTTGCACATGCCTTTGACCAAAAGCACAGCAAATGCCAAACTGCTTTCCCTGTGCACCTGGCTTAATTGAAAAGGAAACCTCATGTTCGCTCAACGCCGCATCGCCGGTCTGCTGTCCGCCCTGCTTCTGGCTGTACCCATGATGGTTCAGGCCGCGCCTGCAGCCGATACGGCCGCGGTCAAGGAACTGATCAGCGCAACCCGCATCAACGGCATGCTGCCTATGCTGGCTCAACGCGCCGCCACCAGCGCTGGCCCACTGCTGCAAAAATACCTGGTCGACAACAAGATCGAGCTGACCGCTGAACAGCAGAAAAAAGCACAAGATGGTCTGAAAGCCTATGGCGATGGCCAGATGAAGCTGGTGAAGGACTACTTCGACTCCAATGCGACCAAGCAACAATTCGAACAGGCTCTGGTAAACAGCTACGGCTCCGCCTTTACCACCGCCGAGATCAAGCAGATTACCGCCTTCGTCAAAACGCCTGCCGGCCAGAAATGGCTGCAGTCCAATGGCGCAGTCATTGACCGTGCCGCCGCCGATGTAATGCAGTCCGCACAAAAAGCGCTGCTGCCGAAAATGGAAGCCGCAGCCGCCAGCTACGGCAAGAGCATCAGCGGCAAGTAAGCCTCTGAAAAATAGACAAAAGGCCACACCGCTTGCGGTTGTGGCCTTTTTTTATAACGACTAGCTGTCCAGCAGCACGCGCGAGTGCAGGCTGTAACGGTGCCCGGGATGCCACAGCCGGGTAAAGCTCACCAGATTCTTGTGAGAATGGCTGTGGCGCTGTACCAGTAAGCAAGGCTCGTTGGCATTAAGCGCCAGCAAGCTCTGCTCCCGCAGACCCGGCATGACTGCAGAAATGGCATGCTCTATTTCGGTCAGGCTCGCGCTACGCCGCAAATAACTGTTCGGCGTCTCGCTGCTGAAATCCTGCGCCAGATAATCCGGCACCCAGTGCGGATGTACAAAACGCTCTTCCAGTTGCACCGCCAATCCGTCCTCACGGTGCACGATCAGCGAATAGTAAAGACGCGTCCCGGGCTCGACTTCGAGATATTGCGCCGTTTCCTGATCTGCTGCCAGCGCACACAGGCTGACGACATCCGCCACATAATGATGACCGCGGGTATGGATTTCCTGCCGGATATTATTGACGTCCAGTAAAGGCGCGGCCACCTTGTTTTCCGCCACATAAGTGCCATCGCCGGCAAAACGCAGCAAGACCCCTTCATCGCTCAGTTCGCGCAAAGCTTTGTTTACCGTCATGCGCGACACAGCAAAATCCCTTGCCAGATCAAGCTCGGACGGGATTTTGCAGCCGGGCAAATACAGCTGGCGATGGATGCCATCCAGGATATGTTCCTTGATGCACTGGAAACGGGGCTTGGCGGTCTGGTTCACAGCAATGTCCATAGTAGGGTTTTCTTATTCTAACGATGGACGATGCAATGCCCTATTGCCAATAGCCGCAGGTTTGTTCCATATCAAACGCCTTGCCAATCCTGGACGGCGAAAGCTATTGTCTTGGAATAAAAAGACGGAGATCAGGCATGACTTTGACGCAATGGCTGGACGACTATGGTGATAGCCACCGCCACCCGACCAATATCGCCATCCACAAGCTATGTGTACCCGCCATCGTGTTTGCCGTATTCGGACTGGTCTCGTCCATTCCTGCCCCCATTAATCCGGCCTATGTCCTGCTGGCACTGGGTCTGCTGTTTTATGCGCGGCTATCCTGGCGCATGGCGCTGGCGATGGGTCTTATGTGTGGTGCCATGCTAGGGCTACTGGCCTGGCTGCCCGCGTTTGGCATTCCGGTCTTGCCACTGTCGCTGCTGGTCTTTGTGCTGGCCTGGATAGGTCAGTTTATCGGCCACAAGATAGAGGGCAAGAAGCCTTCCTTCTTCAAGGATGTGCAATTTTTGCTGATAGGCCCGGCCTGGACGCTGGCGCATCTGTTCCGTGCCCTGCACCTGAAGTTTTAAACAGCAGTCTTGCCATATAGCACACGCCAGGCGCAATCACCTTGCGGGCTGACGTATAATGACGGCGCTACTTACCACAGGCAACGTCATCGCATGTCCGGACCTATCGCACGCTACTTACCTATCCGCTTCAACAATGGCAACTCGATCAGCCGTTTTGCCAAACATTGTCCGCAGTGCCAGCAACTGGTCGCAGCAGACAATATGGCAGGTGAGGCTGTCATGGTTCAAGACCGTCTGTTTATCGTCGCGCTGGCGCGCTGCCCGGGCTGCAACACCGAGTTCAAGGTGAGCTGCGTGATCACCGACGACAAGCGCGTGCATAAGGCCCTGCTGCCGCAATGGCTGCTGCTGTTATGGCTGCGTCAGGCGGCCCCGGCCAAACTGCCTGAAAAAGATGCCCAGGACTGGGAGCTGGAACTACCGGCAGCACAAGGCGTATCGCTGCCGGCAGGGGTAGAGCCGGTACCATCGGAAGAAATTGTCGGCCGCTACGAAAACGCGCCCATCCCGGCCACCTTGCAATGCGGTGCACGCCGCTTCGTGTTCGACCGTATCCAGCCCGGTGCCAGCCATGCCCAGCTTAGCGACAGAGAACTGCTGTTTTCAGGCAATCTGGTTTACCGCGAAGTCTGAGCCTCAGCAGTAATCTCCCCAGCGCGTCTGTACCGCCGCCACCGCAGCCAGTGCGGCGGTTTCCGTACGCAGCACGCGCGGCCCCAGACGCAAAGGCGTCCAGCCGGATGCCAGTGCTGCCTGTTCTTCCTGTCCGGAAAATCCGCCTTCGGGCCCGGCCATCAGCCATAGTTTTTGCGGTGCACACGCGAGATCAGCCAGCTTGCGCTCGCCCAGTGGCGACAGGATCAGACGGGCATCGGCTTCGGGCGGGCGCGCCAGCCATTCTTTCAGCGTCAGAATAGGGCGGACTTCAGGAATGGTATTGCGGCCGCACTGCTCGCACGCCGACACCACGATTTCCTGCCAGCGTTCAATGCGTTTTTGCGCGCGGTCGCCCGACAGACGGACGATGGAGCGCTCGGTAGATAGCGGCTGAAATACGCTGACCCCCATTTCCACCCCCTTTTGCAGGGTAAACTCCATTTTGTCCCCGGCCGATATGGCTTGCGCCAAGCCCAGCCATACCGGACTTTCGCAGTCGGCAGGCAAATGGGGGCCGATCATGCAGCGCGCATCGCGCTTGCCCAGCATCAGCAAAGTTGCCGGATATTCGCCGCCCTGGCCGTTGAACAAGGTGATGCTGTCTCCTGCCTGCAAGCGCAAAACCTGGATATGGCGCACCACTTCCTCCGGCAATGAAAATTCCTGATCGGATAAAAGTGGCGTGTCGACGTAAAACCTTGGCATTATTGGGTCATCCCGAGATAAGCAGGCGGAACGGATATTTTATCCGCACCGCAATATAATGAGTTCGCTATTATAGCGTTCGGCCGGTGTTTGACCGGCATCCAGCAAAAGGCCGCCAGTATGCATGTTGTCGATCAGGTGATCAGTGCCGTGCGCGAAGTCGCACAAACCGAAGTCATGCCGCGCTTCCTGCATGTGGGAGCCAGCCGCAAGGATGACGGTACGCTGTTTACCGAGGCCGACCTTGCCTGCCAGCAGGCGCTGTCCAGTCTGCTGCCGCAAATCCTGCCCTATCCGGTACTGGGCGAAGAAATGAGTCCGGCGGAACAGGATGCCTTGTGGCAGGAAAACCAGGATGGCTTGTGGGTGGTCGACCCGATAGATGGCACCACCAACTTCGTCAACGGCCTGCCTTATTTTGCCGTATCGGTGGCGCTGATGCGCCACGGAAAAAGCGAAATCGGCGTGATCTATAACCCGGTGGCCGACGAAATGTTCTACGCGCGCCGCAAACTGGGTGCCTATCTGAACGGCAGTCGCCTGCCGCTCAAGCAGACCGCCAAACCCATCAGTGACGCCATCGCCAGCATAGACATCAAATATCTGCGTTCGGTGCGTCTGGCCTCGCGTATACACAGCGTGGCGCCCTGTGCCAGCCAGCGCAATATGGGCTCCAGCACGCTGGACTGGTGCTATCTGGCCAGCGGCCGCTACGATATCTATCTGCATGGCGGCCAGCGGCTATGGGACTACGCTGCCGGTGCCCTCATCCTGCAGGAGGCCGGCGGTTGCATCGCCACGCTGGACGATGACGACTACTGGCAGGGGCCGCTCTGGACACGCTCGGCCATTGCCGCCATCAACCCGGCCCTGTTTACCCAGTGGCTTGGCTGGGTACGCAGCAACCGCTGATTCAGGTGCGGCGCGTACGCAGTGCGCCGAACAGGCTGACGCCGGAATACAGCAGCAAGGCGCTCCAGATCAGGCCGTAACCAATCAGACGCGTGCCGGAAAAAGGCTCGTGATACAGCCAGACCCCCAGCAAAAACTGTATGGTCGGCGACAGGTATTGCAGCAGGCCCAACGTAGTCATCGGCAAGCGCCGCGCGCCGGCACCAAACAAGAGCAACGGGATAGTCGTCACGATACCGGCGCCAATCAGCAGCAGATTGATCCCGCTGGCGGCGTGACCAAACACCCCTTCTCCTTGCGCTTCAAACCACAGCAAAGCCCCTAAGGCCAGCGGAAACAATAGCCAGGTTTCCAGTGCCAGTCCTTCCAGCGACGGCAGGTGTGCGGTCTTGCGCAACAAGCCATAAATGCCGAAAGACACTGCCAGCACCAGCGCAATCCATGGCAGCGTGCCCACGCTGAACGTCAACCAGGCAACCCCCAACGCCGACAACGCGACCGCGATACTCTGCAGTCGCGTCAACCTTTCCCCCAGCACCAGCCATCCGAGCAGAACATTGACCAGCGGATTGATGAAATACCCCAGACTGGCCTCGATCACCCGGTTATGCGTCACCGCCCAGATATACACCAGCCAATTGCACGACAACATGGTGGCGGAAACGGCCAGCAAAGCCATACGCCGCTTGTCGCGCAGCGATTCGGCAAGCCAGCCCCATTGCCCGCGTATCGCCAGAATCAGGGTCAGCAGCAAGGCCGACCAGACGATGCGATGGGCCAGAATCTGTAAGGCCGGCACTTCGTGCAGCGGTTTCCAGTACAAGGGAAACAAGCCCCAGCACAGGTAGGCGCCAGCAGCAAAAACCAGTCCCTGACGGGTACTGGCAGAAGAAAGGGTAGTCATGGCAGGCAATCGGGTTTCAGCAGAGGAAACCACATTAACACATATGGATATCGGTTAAACCGACGCTGGCCAACTATGTTGCACTGGCGTACAGACCACAAAGCCCGGAGATAAACGTCAAGCCTTTTGCCCTTTATTTCCGGCTTATCTATCTTGCTGATGGATGGCAATGCAGACGCTACAACTAAAGCACGATCCACAAGATCATCTGCGCCGCCCACTGCGCCACAAGCGCCCATCGTCAAGGAGCATCCATGTCCATCCGCCAGACTTCGCTGGAAGACAAATACACCATCCTGAATGGTCAGGTGCTGATGAACGGCATTCAGGCGCTGGTGCGCCTGCCTATGATGCAGCAGTTGCGCGACCGGCAGGCCGGCCTTAATACCGCCGGCTATGTCACCGGTTACCGCGGCTCGCCCCTAGGTAATGTCGACCTCGCCATGCAGGCGGCAGCCGGCCATTTGCAGGCACATCAGGTGGTGTTTCACGCCGGTCTGAACGAAGACCTCGCTGCGACGGCGGTATGGGGCACCCAGCAACTAGGCCTGTTCGAGGGCGCCAAAGTCGATGGTGTCTATTCCCTGTGGTATGGCAAGGGACCCGGCGTCGACCGCTCCGGTGATGTACTCAAACACGGCAATGTGGCCGGCAGCAGTGCACAGGGCGGTGTGCTGCTGGTGTGTGGTGATGACCATGCAGCCAAATCATCGACCTTTCCGCACCAGTCCGACCATATTCTCGCTGCCAGCATGATTCCGGTACTCAGCCCGTCCGGCGTGCAGGAAGTCCTCGACTTCGGCCTGCATGGCTGGGCCATGAGCCGCTACTGCGGCTGCTGGGTGGCACTCAAGGCCATCACCGACACCATAGAAAGCAGCGCCATCGTCGATGTGTCACCCGAGCGCTTGCAGCCGGTCATTCCCGACGACTTCCCGCTGCCCGAAGGTGGCCTCAATATCCGCTGGCCCGACCCGCCACTGGCACAGGAAAAGCGCGTGCTGCATGAGCGCCTGTATGCAGCACTGGCTTATGCGCGCGCCAATCAGCTTAACCACACCACGCTGGACTCGCCTAATGCACGGCTGGGCATCATCACGACCGGCAAGAGCTATCTCGATGTAATGCAGGCGCTGGACGATCTGGGCATAGACGAGAGCCTCGCAGCCGCGATCGGCCTGCGCATTTTCAAGGTCGGCATGGTGTGGCCGCTGGAGCCGGAAGGCGTGCGTCACTTTGCCGAAGGGCTGGACGAGATTTTAGTGGTTGAAGAGAAGCGCCAGATCATCGAGTACCAGTTGAAAGAGCAGCTGTACAACTGGCGTGAAGATGTACGCCCGCGCGTGGTGGGCAAATTTGCGGAGAAAGGCGAATGGGCCTTGCCCCATGGCGACTGGCTGCTGCCTGCCGCTGGCGAGCTGACACCGGCCATGATTGCACGCGCCATCGCCAGCCGCCTCGCCAACATCGTGGACAGTCCGCTTATCCACCAGCGTCTGCAGTTTTACCGGGAAAAAGAAGCCCAGCTGGTCAGGCCGCGCGCAAGCTTGGCGCGCGTGCCACACTATTGTTCGGGTTGCCCGCACAATACCAGCACCAGGGTGCCGGACGGTAGCCGTGCACTGGGTGGTATCGGTTGCCACTATATGGCGACCTGGATCGAGCCACATACCAAGACCTTCAGCCAGATGGGTGGCGAAGGCGTCGCCTGGCTTGGGCAAGCTCCCTTTACCAGCACCGCACACGTCTTTGCCAATATGGGCGATGGCACCTATTTTCACAGCGGGTTGATGGCGATACGTGCGGCCGTCGCCGGCAACGTCAATATCACCTACAAGATTCTGTATAACGACGCCGTAGCCATGACGGGCGGCCAGCATGTGGACGGCAAGCTGGATGTCCCCCTGATTACGCGCCAACTGGCGGCCGAAGGCGTGGCACGTATCGTAATCACCAGCGATGAACCGGAAAAATATCATGCGGCACATGGCCTGATCGATACGCTGGCACCCGGCGTAGAAGTATTCCACCGCCGCGAGATCGAACGTCTGCAACTTGAACTGCGTGCCACTGCCGGCGTCACCATCCTGATTCACGACCAGACCTGTGCGGCGGAAAAGCGCCGGCGTCGCAAGCGCGGCCTCTACCCCGATCCGGCACGGCGTGTGTTTATCAACCAGCAGGTATGCGAGGGCTGCGGCGACTGTGGCGAGAAATCCGGCTGTCTGTCAGTCATGCCCATCGAAACCCCGCTGGGACGAAAACGGGTTATCGATCAGTCCAGCTGCAATAAGGACTACAGCTGTCTGGAAGGCTTCTGCCCCAGCTTTGTCACCATCGAAGGCGGCCAACTGAAAAAACCTGCCGCCAGACAGTTCGATATCAGCCGCTTGCCGGCGCTGCCCGAACCCGTGCTACCGGCGCTGGATAGCCCCTACGGCATCGTAATTACCGGCATAGGCGGCACCGGTGTCGTCACCATCGGCCAGGTTCTGGGCATGGCCGCCTATCTGGACGGCAAAGGAATTACCGTGCTGGATATGGCCGGGCTGGCACAAAAAGGCGGTTCGGTCTGGTCGCATGTGCGCATCGCCCGCTCGCAACAGGCATTGCACGCCGTGCGCATCGCCGCCGGCGATGCCAATCTGGTATTGGGCTGCGATCTGGTCGTCAGTGCCGCAGAAGAAACACTGGCCAAGATGCGTAGCGGCTTCAGTTACGCCGTCATCAATAGCAACGAGACACAAACCAGTGCTTTTCTGACCCATCCTGATCAAGCCTTCCCCGCCCGAGCCATGAAGGATGCCATCGTCGAATCGGTTGGAGCCGGACGCTATTTCGAGATCAATGCCACCGGTCATGCGACCCGGCTATTAGGCGACGCGATTGCCAGCAATATGTTCATGCTGGGTTATGCCTGGCAACAAGGCCTGGTGCCCTTGAGTGCCGCGGCCATTCTGGAGGCTATCCGCATCAATGGTGCGGCAGTTGGCTTTAACCAGCAGGCTTTCCAGTGGGGGCGCCATGCCGCCCATCAGCCGGCCATGCTGGACAAGATGCTGAACCCGGGCAGTGTGGTGGCCTTTGTTTCACGTGAAACCGTGGCACATGTCGTGCAGCAACGCAGCGCCCTGCTCACCGCCTACCAGAATGAAGCGCTGGCCGTACGCTACCGCGCGCTAGTCGAGCAGGTGCAACAGACGGAAACGCGTGCCAATCCGGCCAGCACGCGCCTGGCACTGGCCGTCGCGCACAGCTACGCCAGACTATTGGCCTACAAGGATGAATACGAGGTGGCACGGCTATACAGCGATGGCGATTTTATGGCGCAGCTTGCCGCCACCTTTGACGGAAACTACCGGCTGGTCTTTCAGCTGGCACCATCATGGCTAAGCGGAAAGCGCCATAGCAAGCGGGCCTTCGGACCCTGGATGCTGACGGCGATGAAATGGCTGGCCAGACTAAAGTTTTTGCGTCATACCGCCTTTGACCCGTTTGGCTGGCAAGCAGACCGGAAACTCGAGCGCCTGCTGATTGCCCGTTTCGAGCAGCAGATCAGAACCCTGCTGCCTTTACTGAACGCCAACAATCTGGAACAAGCCTGCGAACTGGTGCGCAGTTTCGATGCCATCCGCGGCTTCGGTCATATCAAACAGCGCAACTATCAGGCAGCTGATGCCAAAATCACGGCGCTGCAGGCGAGTGTGCTGGCAACAAAACACCCGCGTCAGGCTGCCTGATTCAAGCGGCGCAAACATAAAGACGCCACGGTTTACCGTGGCGTCTTCTGTATTTTGACGCACCGTCAAACGCGGTGCTTTATGTCATGCTTCCCTCTATTACCCTTCGTACGACTTAGCGCACTTCGGCAACGATATCCTTACTGAACACCTTTTCGCAATACTTGCAGCGCATCTTTGTGTCATTTTTATGTTCTTTGACATAAAAAAAGCTGCTAACCGGCTCGTTGTGGGAAATGCAGTTCGAGTTCGGGCAGGCGAAAATACCTTCGATCGTTTCCGGCAACACCAGCTTGTGCTTTCTGACAACATCGAAGTTTTCGATCACGTTGACCGTTGCCTGCGGCGCAAACAATGCCAGTTCGTTGGCCTGCTCTGCGGTCAGTGCCACATTCTCGACCTTGATGATGTCCTTGTTGCCCATATGGCGGCTGATCAGGTTCAAACCGACAGTGACCCGCTCGCCAGTGTCGGCCAGACGGAACAGGCGCAGGATTTTCAGGCCCTGCCCGGCAGGCAGATGGTCGATTACGGTGCCTTCTTTCAGTGCTTCTACGGTGCGCGTGTATTGCATGGTGAATCCTTCCTTGTATCCGGTTTTATCAGACGGTTTCGTTCAGCACGAGGGACAACAGCGCCTGACGCGCATACACCCCGTTCTTGGCCTGCTGGAAGTAATAGGCATGAGGCGTGGCATCCACATCGACCGCAATCTCGTCGACGCGCGGTAGGGGATGCAGGATTTTCATGTTTTCACGCGCCTGCTTCAGCATATCGGCCTTGAGAATGAACTGACCCTGAATCTTCTTGAACTCGGCTTCATCAAAACGCTCGCGCTGCACACGGGTCATATAAAGCACATCGATTTCCGGAATGACCTCTTCCAGGCTGCTGACCAGGGTGTACTTGATACCCTTTTCATCCAGCTCTTCGCAGATGTAGTCCGGCATGGCCAAGGCTTCCGGCGCCACAAAATAGAAATTGGCATTGAACAGCGATAGCGCCTGGGTCAGCGAATGCACGGTGCGGCCATATTTGAGGTCACCGACAAAAGCAACGGTCAGATTTTCCAGCGTACCTTGGGTTTCATAGATAGAAAACAGGTCAAGCAGGGTCTGGGTCGGGTGCTGGTTGGAGCCGTCGCCACCATTAATGATGGGTACCGGAGAAAATTCACTGGCCAGACGGGCTGCGCCTTCTTTCGGATGGCGCATCACGACTGCATCGCTATAGTCGCCGATGATCTTCAGCGAGTCGGCCAGGGTTTCACCCTTCTTGGCCGAGGTATTGCCGCCATCGGCAAAGCCGATGATATTGCCGCCCAGGCGCTGGACTGCCGTTTCAAACGACAAGCGGGTACGGGTGGATGGCTCGAAGAAGCAGCTGGCAATCAGTTTGCCTTGCAAGAGATCATTACGCGGCTCGCGCTTAAGCCGGCCTGCGGTTTCCACGACAAGCTCCAGCTCCTGACGGGTAAAGTCCGGAATAGAGATAATGTGTTTGCGGTAGAGCGTATTTGTCATGGTATGGCTCCTGTTCCTGTCGTTTTGATGTTATTAGATGAAAAAAAAGCTCCTGAATAATCAGGAGCTTTTTTAAAAAATAATATGTCTGCTCGGGCAGCAGTGGCGCGACAAAGAAAACAGCAACAGCGCGGTTGACCGCGTTGATTTGCTGAATAACTTCCTGCTTATATGCCACTTTTTCATGCCTCCGAACAAACCGCGCAATTCTAATCGTAGTTGTCGAAATGAAGAAGCCCCATGTCGCATCAACGACAAAACAAGACCAAAAAATAACAAATCGATACCTATTTTGGTATAAAAATGCAGATAATTTAATAATTTAAAACTCAAAATCCGCAAAGAGCCTAAATCCAGCAATTTCCACCCCACCAACCCGACGACTTGGCATCAAAAAATTATGCTGGTACCAAACAAAAGCACGCAGATTTTATAGCAAGAAGAAAATGGCCTTCTTGCAAGCCGATGCAAAGAGCCGCCAAGTCAGCCCAGGCTTGATACCACGGAAAGACCGCGCATTATCATCGGCAAAACCGGATAAACATTCGAAAAACCAGCAAAACAGCCCGGCAAGTCTCGCCTGCCGGGCTGTTGGATTTAGACGAAAATCATATTAAAGCATGACATTAAATCCGCCTTGCACGGATGAAAATCAGCCCTCAAGAACCGCGCTCAAACGGACACGCTGCTCGGCCAGACTCGCTGGCAACCTGTCGGCCAGTTTGGCCAGCCAGTCACCATGCGCCGCAACCTCCTTACGCCAAGCCTCGGTATCCAACTTCATCAGATCGGTAAACTGCTCGCGGCTGACTTCATCCAGACCGCTCCAGTCCAGATCGTCATAGCTTGGCATCCAGCCCAGTACGCTTTTCTCGGCCTTGGCGGTTCCTTGCACCCGACCGACGATCCATTCCAGTACCCGCATATTTTCACCGAAGCCTGGCCACAGGAAACGGCCGTTTTCATCCACGCGGAACCAGTTCACACAGAAAATAGCCGGCGCCTGCTCCAGTTTGCTCCCCACCTTCAGCCAATGGTTGAAGTAATCCCCCATGTGGTAACCACAGAAAGGCAGCATGGCGAAAGGATCGCGTCGGGTCTGGCCTTGTGCGCCCATGGCAGCGGCCGTAGTCTCCGACCCCATGGTTGCCGCCATATAGACCCCCTCGCTCCAGCCCGTCGCTTCAAACACCAACGGTACGGTAGACGAGCGGCGGCCGCCAAAGATAAAGGCCGAGATAGGTACACCAGCGGCATCAGTCCACGCTGGGTCCAGCGAAGGGCACTGGGTGGCGGAAACGGTAAAGCGCGAATTGGGATGGGCAGCCTTGCGTCCGGTCGCCTTGGCGATTTCCGGCGTCCAATCCTGGCCCTGCCAGTCGGTCAGATGCGCAGGGACATCCTTGCTCATGCCTTCCCACCACACATCCCCATCATCGGTCAGCGCGACATTGGTAAAGATTACATTCTGCTGCAACATGGCCATGGCGTTAGGATTGGACTTGACCGAGGTGCCAGGTGCCACGCCGAAGTAACCGTTTTCCGGATTGATGGCATACAGCTTGCCATCGCTACCCGGCTTGATCCATGCAATATCATCCCCTACCGTGGTGACTTTCCAGCCCTGATAAGCCGCCGGCGGAATCAGCATGGCAAAGTTGGTTTTGCCGCAGGCGCTGGGGAATGCGGCTGCCACATAAGACTTTTCACCCTTGGGGCTTTCCACACCCAGAATCAGCATATGTTCGGCCAGCCAGCCCTGGTCACGCCCCATGGTGGAGGCAATGCGCAGCGCAAAGCACTTCTTGCCCAGAAGAGCATTGCCGCCATAACCCGAGCCATAGGACCAGATCTCGCGCGTCTCGGGGAAGTGGACGATGTACTTGGTATCAGGATTGCAAGGCCATGGTTTGTCTGCTTCTCCGGCAGCCAGCGGTGCACCAACGGTGTGAATGCATGGTACATAGTCGCCATTTTCACCAAGCACGTCGTACACCGCCCGTCCCATGCGCGTCATGATGCGCATCGAGGCCACCACATAAGGCGAATCGGTCAGCTCGATTCCGACATGCGCAATAGGCGAGCCCAGCGGCCCCATGCTGAATGGAATCACATACAAGGTACGGCCACGCATGCAGCCGGCAAACAAGCCTTGCAGTGTGCCGCGCATTTCATCCGGATCCATCCAGTTATTGTTCGGGCCTGCATCTGCCTTATTTGCGGCACAGACATAGGTGCGATCTTCCACGCGCGCCACGTCGGACGGATCAGAAAAAGCAGCATAGCTATTAGGCCGCTTTTCCGGGTTGAGGCGAGTCAGCGTACCGGCCGCGACCATCTGCTCCAGCAGCAAAGCATTTTCCTGTTCGGAGCCATCTACCCAGTGGATAGCATCCGGCTGTGTCAGCTCGGCCACTTTGGCAACCCAGGCAAGCAGACCTGCATGTTTGATGTAATCGGGAGCAGTGGACTGCATGTAACACCTCTGTTTAATGAATCGAATATTTAATTTGGTTATGCGATTTTCACAGATTTGCAATCAATCGTCTCGACAATCTGTCATCAGCATAGCCGCATTGCGTTTTTACCCACACAACAAGTAGCGTCCATGACTTTAGCTGGCTGCTTTGCTTGACAAAAAACAACAACAGCATTTTAACTGCACAAAACAAACCCCAAACACCTAATCCATAAACATAATCCATGCTGTGTTTAGCCTGCTCCCTTGGGAACAGATCTATGACGCGATTCCGTGCTGACACAGCTTGTATTATTGTGTGTGCATTGTATGATTAAGCAGCTCTGGCAATCTACCCTTGCAGCATTGTATTATTTCAACGCTCCGCGCAAATCATACAAAAAAACAACACACATGCAACCCATTGATATACAACAAATCACACACCGATTGCCGTTAGTTAGGACTGTATGTATTCATGCTCATACATACACCGCAAACAATTCACACTCTACGCTGTATGCATGTATGAATTAGGTGTGTATGATACAAACCATAATGAACCCGAGTGAGACCACCATGACTGTTCTGCCTGTCCTTGAGAGCCCGGACTTCCCGTCAGCACTGAAAAACCTGCGCAAGGGATTACAGCTCTCGCGTACGGCCCTGGCCGACAAGGTAGGTTTGTCTACAGCAGCAATCCAGCGCTACGAGGCAACAGACAACAGCCACATCAAACCCAGCCCTCAGGCATATGAACGCCTGGTTCGCGTTCTGGCCGAATTGCAGGTCAAATCCACTGTGCAGCCTGCCGCACGGATACGTCCGGCACCGGCCATCATGGATCCCCTACCCCAGACCGAACTGGCTACCCCTGTCTTGCCGGCCATCCTGCTAACCGACGCGACACTGGAACAACTGATTGCCCGGGCCAAGATACTGGGTGCAAAGAAAGTCACCATCGAGTTCTGAGGCTAAGGTCTACACTCTTAAGCATATTGATGATGTTTAGGAATAGCTGTGAGCATCAAATTTGGCAAATTGGATTTTATTGCCGCTATACGCATCATGCTGTTGGTCATGCTGACCGGCGCTTGCGGCTATGTGCTTGGCGGAAAGATACCCGGAGCTTCAGCCGAGATAGGCCGTTTATGGGCCGTCATTTCCGGCATAGTGGTCTTGCAGGCGACAAGTGACGAGACCATCAAAGCCGCCAGCAAACGGGTGCTGGGTACCCTGATTGGCGCCACAGTGGGTTGGCTTTACCTGATTCTGCTGCCCAATAACTGGGCAGCCGGTTTTATCTGTGTATTTCTGACGATATTGCTCAGCCAGTTGCTGAGCGTACCGGACAACGGCCGTCTGGGTTGCGTCACCGTGCTGGTAGTACTGGTCATTTCAGCCGTCCATCCCGGGCTGCCCCCGCTGGTCAACGCCAGCCTGCGCTTTTTCGAAGCCGCTATAGGTTCAGGTATTGCCTTATTGTTGGCCTGGCTATGGCCACACCCGGATATGTCCAGACCCTGATAGCTGTCAGCGCCTGCTGTTCCAGTTATGAATCGCTTCTTTCTTGTTGTCCGCTTGGGCGCCGATGCCAGTGCAATTGCCTTGGCCGATATACTCCATACACTGCACCCAGAAACGGTGTGAGCCCGCCTTGACCAGCTCGGCGCGCGAGCCGCATTTATTGCAGGGTTTGATAGCAGTGGTGTTAGTTTCCGTCATGGTTATCTCTTTTCGGTTAGCTAGATCAGGATCATAGCGTATGGCCACACTTGACCAGCTTTCATTTCAAGCCAAAGTTAAGCAATAGGGAAATGGCGGTTGTAAACATTACCGCAGCAATCACACCATCCAGAATGCGCCAGCTAGCCGGCTTGGCAAAATAAGGTGCCAGCCGTCCGGCTAAAAATCCTACCGTAGAGAACCACAAGACGGAGGCAAGCAATGCGCCTCCGATAAAGGACAGTTGCCCGGCTTCGCCATAAGCAGCAGACAAGCCGCCAATCAATACCACGGTATCCAGCCACACATAGGGGTTGAGCAAGGTCAGTAGTAAAACGCTGCGAATAGCACCGCGCCGCTCATGCACGATGTCACCCTCCAGCGAGGAAGCCTGTGGTTGCAACGACGAGCGCAAAGCGCGCAGCCCAAGCCAGGCAATAAACCCGGCGCCCAGCCAGCTGACAATGGTGATAAATCCCGGAATAGCAGCCAGCAAGCTGCCGATGCCCAACACCCCCAGACTGATCAGCAGCACATCGCAGACAATGCAAATCACAACGATAGGCAAGATATGACGGCGGGCAATACCCTGCCGGATCACATAAGCGTTTTGCGGACCGATGCCGATAATCTGACCGGCCGCCAGCGCAAATGCGGACAGGAAGACATTGATATTAAACATAACCGGCCGCCACAGTTAAACCATTAGCATACATCTTAATCATACAAATAGAACAGTATCCGCCTTGCTTGCCACCTGCTTCTCCTGATAGAAGCGCATCTCTGAAACAGGTGCTGCGCTAGAATAGCCGGCACCATCCTCCCGCCACTTACCATTCAATGCAGATTACGACCGAAGCGTTTGCCCTGCAGCCGCATAACTCCCGTACCATTTTGCGCGCATTGGCCCTGTACTGGCAGCCCTGTACCCGCACCACCTTGGGTAAGCTGCTGGCCAGCCTTAATTGGAACGATGACGGGAGCCGGCGTTTCAAGATGAATACGCTGCAGGAAACACTTACGCTATTGCGTGAGCAAGGCTGGGTAGAAGAACTACCCAACCGCGCCGGTTACTGGCAACTCGCGGTCGAGGTCATCACTACGGCTTACCTCGACATGCTGGATAGTGCGCCTGCCCGCGATTTGCAACAGGCACTACTGGATGTGCATGAATTAGGAGAACTCAGCTTACGGATGTGGCGGCCCTATTTCTCTAGCCCGGAAGTTGCCGTCAGCGTGCTGCGGCTGGAACTGTATAGTGGCAGCAGCCCGCAACGCATGCACAGCTTCGAGTCCTGGTGCCGTAGTAGCGACGATTGGGAGGCACTGCTGCAATCGGCGGGACTGGATGACTTCGACCCCATTCTATTTAAACGCCTGCACCCGCAGATGCAGGCCCATCTGGCCACGGTCGCGCTATTGCGCCTGCAACTGGGATGGGATGAGCGCTATAGAGAAATGCCACAACTGGCACAGGCATTGCTGGATCGGGGTCATCATGCCGGCCCGCTGCCCCAAGCCCTGATCGAATACGCCATTCTGTCCGGCCAGCCACAGCGGGTGGAAGCCATCATCAGTCAGGTTGACCAGGCTCAAAGCGCCAGCCAGAACACATGGCCGGGCTATATCGCCTGCGCCCGTGCCGCCGTGGCGGCCACGCACGGACAATGGGCCTGTGCGCAACAGGGCTTCGAGCAGGGCCTGGTTCTACTGAGGAAGGCCAGCGGGCGGCGCAAACAACTGATACACGACACCATCGCCTGGCTCTATCCGCTATCCTTGATGGCGCAGCAGACACCGGCCCAGCTGGAGCTGGCGCGCAAGTTCTGCGCCGCCGAAGCCGGCAGCAAGAATCCGGGAAACGACAGCCACTGGGGGGTACTGTGCAACGCCGTCCGTATCCGCTTGGGCGAGTTGCCGCATGCGGCCTGCTCCTTCAGCCTGCAAAGCTCGCAATATTACTACCACGATGTCGATTTCTGGCGCTTACTGGCGCGCGTCTGGTTGCTGGAACCAGGCAAGACTCTCTCTTTGACGGATGCCGAAAAAGAAGCCGTTGCGCTGGTGCATGCCCTGCTCAAGAGCTGTGGCCTTAACTGGATGGTGGAACAGCTGAATGCCGCACGGGCACACAGCCAGGGACAATCGGCAAGTAGCCCGTTTTTTGCCGGACAGCGCAATGAAAGCTGGCGTATCACGCTGGCCGCGCTGACGGCTCTGGGCAATAGCACGGCCAGCGCCACGATCGACACCAGCACGCGCCTGATCTGGCAGATTGAGCTTGGCGACAATGGCGAGGTGCGCGCCATCACGCCGCTTGAACAAAAACAGGGGATACGCGGCTGGGGTAAGCCCAAGATAGCGCCCCTGTCGCGACTGGCCAAGGACGAAAAGCTGCCGCCAGAAGACCTGCGCGTCGCCCGCGCCATCCGCAAGGCCTACGGCAATACCCTGTATCTGGATCTGGCCAGCGCCATCGTAGCTCTGGTCGGCCACTCCATGATCGAGCTTTCCAGTGCACCCGGGCAAAACGTTGAGCTGATAGAGGCCATGCCGCAACTGGAAGTCGTCGAGCTCAATGGCGAACTCAAGATCAAGGTCATACCGGCCATGCGCCCGTCGCCACTCTCGCAAAACTCCTACCTGACGGCGGCGCAAGAAAAAGAACATGAGGCGCTCAGGCTGATTAGCGTACTGCGCGATTCATCGACCCGCGCGCGGCTGGTCCGCTTTACCCCCGAACAACAGCGTGCCGCACAGCTAGTAGGAACAGGACTGAGCCTGCCGGCTCAGGCACGCGAGGAATTGCAACAGGCACTGACGGGGCTGGCCGGTCATTTTCAGGTTGAAGGCAACCAGATTGATGCGGCACGCGAAACCGTTGCCGATGCGCGCTTGCGCGCCGAACTCTCGCCCAAGGATGACGGTCTGGTGCTGCGTCTGGTCGCGGCTCCGCTGGGCGAAGCCGGCCCACGACTGATACCGGGCCATGGGCGCGCCCAGCTGATTACCCGTCTGGGCGGTGAGGCGCTCAGTGCCAGCCGCAACCTGAAAGCCGAAGCCAAGCATCTGGATGAGGTACTGGCCGCCGCCGACATGCTGGACCCGCTGCCGCGCAAAGCACCACAAGAATGGGAGATTGCTGCGCCGGACGACGCACTGGCACTATTGGCCATACTGCTGGAACTGCCGCAAATCGCCGGCATAGACTGGCCGCGCGGCAAAGCCATACGTGTAGCGACCCTGCATCCTGCGGCACTCAAAATCAGCGTCAGTAGCGGACAGAACTGGCTGGCTCTGCAAGGCGAAGCCAACATAGACGAGCAGTTGGTGCTGTCGCTATCGACCCTGCTCGAGTTTGCCAAGACAGAAAACCGCTTTGTCGCGCTGGGCAATGGCCAGTATCTGACGCTAACGCAGGAATTGCGCACACGGCTGGCGGAAATCGCCACCGTCGCCGACATCCACAAGGGCGAAACGCGCATACCGCAACTGGCTACGCAATGGCTGGATCATGCACTGGACGGGCTGGACATCACCACGGACCCGGCCTTCCGTGAACGCTTGCAACGCCTGAGTGCCGCCAGCGACAGCAAGCCCGCCTTACCCGGCGGCTTGCAGGCCGAACTGCGTGACTACCAGCACGATGGCTATCAATGGATTATGCGCCTGGCCGCATCCGGTTTCGGAGCCTGCCTGGCCGACGATATGGGTCTGGGTAAAACGCTACAGGCGCTGGCCGTCTTGCTGGCGCGCGCCAAAGATGGCCCGGCGCTGGTCGTCGCCCCCACTTCGCTAACCGGAAACTGGCAAACCGAAGCACGACGTTTTGCGCCGGCGCTGAATGTCAGCGTTTATAGCGAAGGCGACGATATCAGCCGCAGCGATATGATAGAAAAAGCCCAGGCCGGTGATGTGCTACTGGTGTCGTATACTCTGCTATTGCAGGCCAGCGCGGCTTTTTCAGCAAAGGCCTGGCACACACTGGTGGTCGACGAGGCGCAGGCCATCAAAAATGCACAAGCCAAGCGCAGTCAGGCCGTATTTGAGCTCAAGGCCGATTTCAGGCTGGCGCTGTCCGGTACGCCGATCGAAAACCGCCTGTCCGAATTGTGGGCCATCATGCGCTACTGCAACCCGGGGCTGCTTGGCAGCAGCAAGCGCTTTGGCGAACGCTTTGCCAATCCGATAGAGCGGGAAAACGACCGCCATGCCCAGCGCACGCTGCGCCGCCTGATTGCGCCATTTATCCTGCGCCGCACCAAGCAGCAGGTGCTGGACGAGTTGCCACCACGCACCGAACTGGTCCTGACGGTCAAACCCGGTGCGGCCGAACTGGCCCATTACGAAACCCTGCGCCGTCAGGCCTTGCAGCAAGCCGAGCAAAGCATGAGCGAGGGCAATAGCGCGCAGGCACGGATGAATATGCTGGCGCAACTGACCAAGCTTCGCCGTGCCGCTTGCGACCCGCGCCTGGTCAATCCGCAACTGGGTCTGACCGGTGCCAAGGTACAAGCCTTTGCCGAACTGGCCGAAGAACTGGTCGCCAACCGCCACAAGGTGCTGGTGTTCAGCCAGTTTGTCGATTTTCTGGCCTTGCTGCGTGAGCCGCTGGACCACGCTGGCATTGCCTACCAGTATCTGGATGGCTCGACTCCGGTTGCCGAACGCAATCGCCGCGTAGCGGCATTTCAGGCCGGCGAAGGCGAGCTGTTCCTGATCAGCCTCAAGGCCGGTGGTTTCGGCCTTAACCTGACCGCCGCCGACTATGTCATCATCGCCGACCCGTGGTGGAACCCGGCAGCCGAAGACCAGGCCATGGGCCGCGCCCACCGCATGGGGCAGCAGCGCCCGGTTACCGTCTATCGTCTGGTCAATGAAGACACGCTGGAACACAACATTATCGCAATGCACCACGACAAGCGCACACTGGCTGACGGCATACTGGAAGACGGTGGCGGCGCCGTCGTACCGTCCGGCGAAGACCTGCTGGCATTGATACGCGGCTGACCTCCCTGACCATCAAACTGCCCGCAGCCCTGTCGTAGCGGGCATAAGGAAAACCAAACTCATGAAATTGTCCAAACCTCGGAGCGCCCATGCCTATCTGGGTTGATGCCGATGCCTGCCCCAAAGTCATCCGCGAAGTCTTGTGCCGTGCCGCCGAACGCACAGCCATGCAGACTACCTTTGTCGCCAACCAGCTGTTAAGCGTGCCATCTTCGCCACACATCCGCGCCCTGCAGGTTCCCAAGGGCTTCGACGTAGCCGACAACGAAATCGTACGCAGGGTAAACCGCGGCGACCTAGTGATTACCGGCGATATTCCGCTGGCGGCCGAGGTACTGGCCAAGGGTGCAGCCGCACTGAACTGGCGCGGCGAGCCGTTCTCCACAGAAACCATCGCAGCGCAACTGACCATGCGCGACTTTATGGAAACACTGCGCGCCAGCGGCATTCAGAGCGGCGGCCCGGCCACGCTTAGTCAGGCCGACCGGCAGGCCTTTGCCCGCCAGCTCGATAGCTGGCTGGCACGCCAGCATCTGCGCTGACAGCATCACAGGGCAAGACCCTCCCCATCAAGATGATGCAGGCACGAGGTGACAAGCTGCTTCTTAATATGTAATATTGATACATCTTTTATAAAAACCCGTTGGCCATCATTCCGGAGACGGGTTTTTGTTTGCCTCTAAAGATGTGCAAAATATACAACTTAAGGAAACCTGCCCGTGCTGACCCCATCCCAGATTGAATTTGTCAAAGCCACGATCCCGGTACTGCAGGAACACGGCGTGCTGCTGACCACGCATTTCTATGCCCGCATGTTCCGCGATAACCCGGAGCTGAAGCAGATCTTCAACCGTGGCCATCAGGAAGCGGGTCAGCAACAACATGCGCTGGCCGGTGCGGTGCTGGCCTATGCGCAACATATCGAAAATCCGGGCGTACTGGCTCCGGTACTGACCCGCATCGCCAACAAACATGTCAGCCTGGGGATCCGTGCCGAACACTACCCGATTGTAGGTGGCCATCTGCTGGCCTCGATCAAGGAGGTGCTGGGTGATGCCGCCAGCGATGAGTTGATCGAGGCCTGGGCAGCGGCCTATGGCCAACTGGCCGATGCGCTGATTGCCGAAGAGAACGCGCTGTTTGCCCAAAGTGCACTCAAGCGTGGTGGCTGGACTGGCTGGCGTGCCTTCAAGGTCGCTCGCAAAACCGCCGAGAGCGAGGAGATTACCTCTTTCTACCTGCAGCCGGCCGACCAGGGCCCGGTACCGGATTACCTGCCCGGCCAGTATATTTCGGTGCGCATGTTCGTGCCGGAATGGAATGTGATGCAGCCGCGCCAGTACAGCCTGTCCGACGCACCCGGTGGCGACATGCTGCGCATTTCGGTTAAGCGCGAAGCCGCCGGCGAGACGACACCAGCCGGCCGCGTCTCCAACCTGCTGCATGACACACTGAATGAAGGCAACCTGATCGACCTCGCCCCACCTTGCGGCGACTTCTTCCTGCATAGCGAACGCAGTACACCGGTCGTGCTGATCAGCGCCGGCGTCGGTCTGACACCGATGCTGTCCATGCTCAACCATCTGGTCAAAACGCAAAGCCTGCGTAAAATCCGTTTCCTGCATGCCACGCGTAACGGTAAGACCCACGCCATGCGCAATCAGGTCAACCGCATTGCTGCCGAATGCGACAATGTCGCCAAGGTGGTGTTTTACGAGACCGTCGAAACTGGCGATGTGGCTGGACGCGACTACGACCACGCCGGCCGCATGGATCTGGCCTCGATTGCCGCTCAGGCCATCCTGCCGGATGCCGACTACTATCTGTGCGGTCCGCTGCCGTTCATGCGTGCACAGCACGCGGCCTTGCTGGCACTGGGTGTAAAAGCCGGGCGCATCCACGCCGAACTGTTCGGCACCGGCGGCCTGTAAACCGCCATCAGCCCAAGACTGCCCCGCTTCATCCGGGGCATTTGCCTTTCTACCTAGAGCCCCCGTGCCGGGCAAGGTATCCTAGCCACACATTATCCAACTGGCTTTGTCATGCAACTCACCCGCTTCACCGATCTTGGCCTGCGCGTCCTGATGTATCTCACTTACCAGCCGCGCATTACGCCGGTGACCATCAGCGAAATTGCCGAACGCTTCGCCGTCTCGCGCAACCACCTGGTCAAGGTCGTGCATTTTCTCGGCCAGCAAGGCTGGATCATCACCACCCGTGGCAAGGGCGGCGGCCTGGCGCTGGCTCATGCTGCGGCCAGCTATCGGCTGGGGGAGGTGGTACGCGTGATGGAAGGAGGCAGCCCGCTGATAGACTGTGCTGAACCCCCTTGTGCCCTGAGGGATGGCTGTCGTCTGGGATCGATACTGGGCATAGGACTGGATGCCTTTTATGCTGCGCTGGACAGCTACACCCTGAATGATATTGTTGCCTCACCGACCGGTGAAGCCATCATCCGCCTGCATCGTGGCGATGCAGGCTACAATTGTTAATTGGTACCTATATATACCAATGACTATAATTTATAGTCTGACTTAATACAAACAAGCGCAGCAGATCCTGAAATGATCAAGTGCATCAATGTGATAGACCTCAAAGTAGGTATGTACATCCATGATCTCAATTGCGACTGGATGTCACACCCTTTCTTAAGCAAACGCTTTCTGGTGTGCAGACCGGACGACATCGAAAAAATTGCCGCCAGCGGAATCCATGAGGTGTATATCGACACCAGCAAGGGGCTGGATGTGGACCATGCCCCTACCGTGCATGAAGTCAAACAACAACTGGAAAGCGAGATCATTGCTTTTGCCAGCAGTACGCAAGCTTTGCCGCGCAAGGTGGAAGCTTATAGCGAGCTATCCCAAGCCAGGCAGATCAATGAACAAGCCAATCAAATTGTCTTCGACATCATGCAGGATGTACGCTTGGGACAGCAGGTCGAGCTGGAGAAAATGGAGCCTGCCGTTACGCGGATGACGCAATCCATCCTGCGCAATAATGGCGCCCTGCTATCACTGTGCCGTATCAAAAACAAGGACGATTACACCTTCCGCCATTCGGTCAGCGTGGGTGCGCTGATGATCAGCTTCTGCAACGCGATGGGAATGGACAAGCAAACCATACATCTGGCCGGCATAGGCGGCATGCTGCACGATATCGGCAAGATGAAAATACCGGACAGCATCCTCAACAAGCCGGGAAGGCTGACCGAAGACGAGTTCGGTATCATCAAATGCCATGTCGTCGAGAGCAAACAAATTCTGCAAGCGACCAACGGCATTTCCAGCCAATCCATCGAAGTCGCAGCCCAGCATCACGAACGGCATGATGGCAGCGGCTATCCGGCAGGTCTCAAGGGTGACGAGATTTCTCAACTGGGCCAGATGGCGGCCATTGTCGATGTCTACGATGCGCTGACTTCAGAGCGTTGCTACCACAATGCCATGCCGCCAACCGATGCACTCCGGAAAATTTACGAGTGGTCAAAATTCCACTTCAACCCTCAGCTCGTGCAGGCATTTATGCGCTGTATCGGCATTTATCCGGTCGGCACGCTGGTCATGCTGGAAAGTGGCCGCTTGGGTGTCGTTATCGAACAGAACGATAACAGTCTGGCCGCACCCAAGGTCAAGGTCTTCTTCAGCAGCAAGAGTAATACCCATATCCGGCCGGAAATCGTCGATCTGTCGCGAAACCTGGGGATGGGAGGCGGAGATAAAATCGTGCGCCACGAGTCCGCCAGCAAATGGCGGCTGGATCCCTTACGCTTCCTGTAAAAGATCAAGGCGCCGGATATTTCTCCGCATTCTTGCGCAGCTTGTCAGCTAACGCATGCTCGAGATCCACGCCGGTCACTTGCGCCAGCCGTACCAGATACAGCAACACATCGGCGATCTCCTCGCCCAAGTGCTCGAACTCGGCCGGATCATCAGCGATGGCAGCCGCTTCGGCGTCTGTTTTCCACTGGAAGATCTCGGCCAGTTCCCCCACCTCACCGGTCAGCGCCAACACCAGATTTTTCGGCGTATGAAAGCGCTGCCAATCCCGCGCATCGGCAAAATTCTGCAGCGCTTGCAACAAGCGCGCCGCATCCAGCAGCTTATCCCGGTTCATCGCCATGATAGCCCCGGTCAGGATTTTCGGGAAAACAGACGTGGACGCGTATCCGTCGAATCCGCTGCCGAAGGAGCCGCGGCTTGCGCCACCCTGGCTGCACGCGGCGCAGCAGCTCTAGCCTGTCTGGCCTTCATATTGGCAAACAGCGACTCAACCTTGGCACGCGCCCATGGCGTACGCCGCAGGAAAATCAGGCTGGTCTTGATGCTGGGCTGAAAGGTAAAACAGCGAATCTTGATGCGCTGCCCGAGATCTTCCCAGCCATAATGCGCAACCAGTTCGTTCAGCATCGCTTCCAGCGTGATGCCATGCATGGGATTATCAGGTTGGGGCGAGGTCATAGCAGGCTTTCAGAGAAGGAACGAAGATTCAGCATAGGCGCTTGCCCAGCCATAAAACAAAAAGCGCCATCAGGCGCTTTTTTGCTACATAAATTCGGGTGGTGCCCGGGCCGGGGTCGAACATACCAACTCTAAGCACCGAAATTACTGGGTTTTTCATTTTAACGCTTCGGAAAGTACCCCAAAAAGTACCCCCAAGTCTTTGACGTTATCATTGATATATTAACATACCCCCGGCAAAAATCCACCCGCTAGCGGCACCCTACCTCAGCATCATCGCCCCTTCCACTTCCACTTCCACCTCCATACCATGCTCGGCCAGCCAGGCCTTGCGCTGGGCATAGTCCGGCATGGGGCACTCCACCCGCAGCCAGAAGGCAGAAGGCAGAAGGCAGAAGTGTGATCTCGTGCCCGACTGTTCAGCCAAATAGGCAATTATTCGAGAGTAATTTTCAGCCAGGCCAAAGACTCTACGCCACTGAGCTGGGCTTGGGTCAGACGAAATAGCCACGGCTCAAACAGCGCTGCGCCAGCCACAAGTCATTGCCGTTTCAGGCCAGCAATTTAAGGCGATAACGGTCGCGATTGGGAAAGACACCCCACTACCAGAGGCTGTGTATAGATGCGGAAAAATAGAAAAAATCAGTTGCTTGACGAAGCCCACCAGCACAAAGGGCGCGGCCGGTCGGCTGCGATACTCAGAGGCACTCCACCACGCCATAGCGTCAGCAGCCAGCCTTGCGGAAGCCGTTGCCAGGAAGCCGTGGGCCATCCAACCCAAAGCGTCGAGGGCGGGATTTCCAGACCGGTGCCCATCAGCTTGAGGCAAGCTTCCTTGCGCGTCCACAAGGCAACACATGCCCGCTGGTCGGCTCTGGCCAGCCCCGGCCGCTCGTCCGGATGCAGGATCAACTCAAGCATCCCGGCATCAATCAGCCCCGGCTGCGGCTGCTCGACATCAATGCCCACGGCCGCATCCTGACACAGACCAACGCAACACCACCCGGCCGTCGAACTGCGGCTGACGCCGGCCGGCACCCATGGCAGGACGGATATCAGCTGCTGACATAACTGCCGTGCAGCCCGCCGGGCATCGGGGCGAAAATCCGGTGCGGCCTCGTACGCGAGGACAAGGCTATCCGGCATCAGGGCCGACATGCCTTGCCCATGAAGCGGCTCAAGCGACATAGCCCATCCGGCCCTGATAGTTCTGAGTGATCACAGTCACCACCTGTTCGACACCACTACGCACCACATCCCGATGTTCTAGGTCAGTCAGTACCCGTTCGAAACGGGCAAACCTTGAAGGATCGAAACCGTTGTACTTGCGGTGGAACAGTACGCCTGAATTCCGTATCGTCAGATCGGAAACGACCAATGTGACATCCAGCCGGCAAAGCTGCAGCTGGATGGCCGAAAGCTC
>NZ_RJTZ01000290.1:0-1630 GCF_024343515.1 Aquitalea sp. S1-19
TCAAGCAGCTCACGCATGAGACTTACCAGTTCCGCGATGCCAGCGGCGAGGGCGTGGTCGAGATTGATGGTAAGCATCTGCCGACGGTCAAATTTGACGACAAGACCCGCGTGCGCCTGAGCGGCAAGGTGGACAAGGAAATCAGCGGGGTGGAAGTCGATGTGAAGTCGGTGCAGATCCTGCGTTAAGCACGTTTGCTGTTGCATGATGAAAAACGAGCCTCAGGCTCGTTTTTTTTATGGGGCGTGGTGTTAGCTTGTTTAAATATGCATTAAGGGTAGATAATGCTGTTTAAAATTTTGTGAAGCCTGCCTGCCATGCTGCCCTATCTTGCCCTGACACTGGCCATGCTGTTATGGGCCAGTTCCTTTATTGCCCTCAAGTATGTCTTTGCCGTGTTCGACCCGGTATTCGTGCTTTTTGCGCGCATGGTGATCGCGTCGCTATGCGTGCTGCCGCTGATCTTGCGTGCCGGCAAGCGCTGGCGCTATCAGGCGGGTGACTGGAAATGGCTGCTGGGGCTGGGACTGGCCGAGCCTTGTCTGTACTTTTTATTCGAAGCTAAGGCTTTGATGCTGACCAGTGCCTCGCAGGCAGCGGTGATCACCGCCACGCTGCCGATTCTGGTGACGGCCGGTGCCATGCTGTTTCTGGCCGAGCGCCATGGCCGTCAGGTGTGGGCCGGCATGGTGGTGTCGTTTGCCGGCGTGGTGTGGCTGACGGTGGGCGCCAGCAGCAGTGCCGACGCGCCCAATCCCTTGCTTGGTAATGCGCTGGAGTTTCTGGCCATGGTGTGTGGTGCCGGCTATATGCTGATCGCCAAGAAGCTGTCACCGCGCTATTCGGCGCTGCTGCTGACCGGGGTGCAGGCGCTGATGGGCTCGCTATGGTTCGGCATCGGCATGCTGACGCCGTGGGGGCAGTGGCCGGATACGCTGCCGCTCTGGCCTAGTGTATGGGTGGTGTATCTGGGGGCCTGCATCACGCTGGGCGGCTATGGTCTGTATACCTGGGCGGTGAGCAAGGTCGATGTGGCGCGCGCGGCTTCCTTTATCAACCTGATTCCGGTGTTTTCGGTGGCGCTGGCCTGGCTGATTCTGGGCGAAATGCTGAACCTGTCACAGTGGCTGGCATGTGCGCTGGTGTTCGGTGGGGTGCTGGTCAGCCAGAAAAAGCCGCAGGCGGCAATGCGGATGCCGGTGCCGGTAAAAAGCTGATCGTTTTTGTGTTAAAGGAGTCGTTATGCCCCACCTGAATATCGAATATTCGGACAATTTGTCGGCACTGGATACCGGCGCGCTGCTGTTGGCGATGAATCAGGCACTGCTGGCCTGTGGCCAGTTTGAAGAGCGCGACATCAAGAGCCGGGCACAGAGGATGGATGCCTTTCTGATCGGTGTTTCGCTAGCGCCGCGCGCATTCGTGCACGCCAGATTGTCCATTCTTGATGGGCGCTCACCCGCTACCCGGCAGGCCTTGTCCGCCTGCTTGCTGCAGGTGTTGCAGCAGCAGTGCTGGCCTGATGGTGTCGAGGTGCAACTGTGTGTAGAGGTGCTGGAAATCGAACGCGCCTCGTATGCCAAGGCGTGTATTGAGTGCTAAGCCATACTCTGTGGCAAACGGGCAGGGA
>NZ_RJTZ01000291.1:0-1606 GCF_024343515.1 Aquitalea sp. S1-19
TCGCTGGCTGCCTGTAGCGAGGATAGGGTGTTGTTGAATCTGGGCGGGGAGCCGCCGGCTGATCCTGCGGCCTTTTCCCGTATTCTGGAAATTATCGGTGTTGATGAGGACGCGCTAGCCATGGCGCGAACCCGTTTTCGCTTTTATCGTTCTCTGGGGCTTGCCATCGAGCACCATGATATGCGCCATCGCCAAACATGACCGTTACTGCACCGCATGGACAAGCTTTGCCCGACAACCTGCCTGTCCTGACCGAGGTGGTCGAAACCGAGTTGCCGGTTTCCGCCTCTTTTTCTGAGGCGGAGCCTTTCTCCAGCCAGCACTTCGGTGCGCCGCTGGATTTGCCGCCGGCGTTAACGCAGGCGCTGCCCCCTGTGCTGGATGTTACGCCGGGTGATACCTTGTTCGAGTCGCTGCCTGCCATCGATCTTGAGCTGGGTGCAGGGTCGGCGCATCAAACAGAAAAAGACGAGGCACTTTTTTCCGAACTGGTGCCTGCCGATAACTGGCTTGATCACACCGCGCCACCGGCCTCGGTCGATAGTCTGCTGGAAGACTTCGACTTTGCCTTCGACGCTCCAGATCCGGCATTGGCGCTGTCCGCAACAGCGCCATCCTCCTCTTGGCAGTCTGATGTGCCCGATCTGGATCTGGCGAGTCTGGTGCCAGATGCTCCCGATGAGGAAATGCAGCCTTTGCCAGGTTTCACCGGCTTGCCGGCTGCGGATGCACGCTCCGATTTTAGCCCGCCATCGCAGCCGCCTGCTTTTGCGGCGGAGGCCGGGCATGGATTGCCGCTTCAGCCGGAGATTGAAGTGGCCGGTGATGCCGGTGCTGATGGAAGAGCCCGAGCCTGTTGTGATGCCGGTGCTGATGGAAGAGCCCGAGCCTGTTGTGATGCCGGTGCTGATGGAAGAGCCCGAGCCTGTTGTGATGCCGGTGCTGATGGAAGAGCCCGAGCCTGTCGTGATGTCGGCAGTGGCAGTGGCAGCGTCCGCGGTGATGCCTCTACTTGATCAGACACAGGCTGTCGCCAGTTCGATCGAGCCTCCGGCAAGAAAGCAAAACATTGCCGTAGTGGATGAGGCGGCGTTGCTGGATGCGGTTTACCAGCGCATTGTGCCGCGCATGAAAGTCGAACTGACCTTGTGGCTGCAGGATGCGATCGAGGTGCAGAGCAAGCATATGCTCGCCGGCGTGATGCAGCAGATGAAGGAAGATTACGACATGCTGTTTGGTGAGACGTTACGGGAAAGCGTACGTCAGGCCATTGCCGATATTGGCCAGAATGAACAATGCAAGGATAACAACAATGGGTAACCGCCTCTCCAAGATCATGACCCGTACCGGTGACGATGGCACTACCGGCTTGGGCGACGGCAGCCGTCTGGGTAAGGAGTCGCCGCGCATTGCCGCATTGGGTGATGTGGATGAACTTAACTGCTGCATGGGTTTGTTGCTGGCGGAGTCCTTACCCGAGCATGTGGCCGTTTTTTTAGGTGCAGTGCAGCATGATTTGTTTGATCTGGGTTCCGAGCTGGCCGTGCCAGGCTATAGCGCGCTAAAAGAGGGGCATGTAGCCAGGCTTGAGCAGTTTTTGACTGAA
>NZ_RJTZ01000292.1:0-1556 GCF_024343515.1 Aquitalea sp. S1-19
ACGCTGGAGCAACTCATCGTCAACGGTGCCGAGTGCGAGCCATTTATCAGTTGCGACGACAGGCTGATGCGCGAACGCGCCGGCGAGATCGTGGACGGCATCCGCATCGCCGCGCAATTGATGCACCCGCGCACGGTGCTAATCGGCATAGAGGACAACAAGCCCGAAGCCATCATCGCGATGCGCGCGGCCTGCGCCAGCAGCGGTTTTGAAGTGGTCGCCATTCCCACCCTGTATCCGTCCGGTGGTGCCAAGCAACTTATCCGCATCCTCACCGGCAAGAAAGTGCCGCATGGCGTGCGTGCGACCGATATGGGCGTGCAGTGTTTCAACGTCGGCACCTTGTATTCGCTTAAGCGCGCCATGGTGGATGGCGAGCCGGTGATCAGCCGCATCCTCACCCTGACCGGCCATCTGGCACGCCCCGGCAATATCGAGGCGCGCATCGGTACACCGTTTGCCCATCTGCTGGCCTGGGCCGGCATCCAGCCAGACAGCGAAGGCGTGATCATGGGCGGGCCGATGATGGGCTTCGACCTGCCTTCGCTGGAAGCAGGGGTGTCCAAGGCCAGCAATTGCCTGATTGCCAAAAGCGCCCAACTGTTTCCGCCGCGCCCGCCAGCCCTGCCCTGCATACGCTGCGGCGAATGCGCCAGCGTATGCCCGGCCGAATTGCAACCGATGGATCTTTACTGGTTTGCCAAGGCCAAAGATCTGGGACGGGCGCAGGAAGCCGACCTGTTCGACTGCATAGAGTGCGGTGCCTGCAGCTATGTCTGCCCCAGCCAGTTGCCGCTGGTGGATTTTTACAAATTCGCCAAGGACGAGATCTGGGCGGCCGAGCGCGACAAAAAGGCCGCCGATCGCGCCCGCATGCGCCACGACTTCCGCCAGTTGCGTCTGGAACGCGACAAGGCGGAAAAAGCGCAGCGTCTGGCCGCACGCGCCACACCCGCACCGGCCAGCAGTGCCGCACCCGACCCGGACAAGGCGGCCGCCATCCGCGCCGCCATGGCGCGCGCCGCCGAGAAAAAAGCCGAAGACAGTCACGCACCCGCCAAAACGCCATTAAGCGACGACGCCAAACGCGCGGCGATTGAAGCTGCCATGGCGCGCGCCGCCGCCAACAAGGCTGCGCGCGAATCCGCCGTCAGTACAGCGGCTGCGCCGGGAGATGAAGCCAAACGTGCGGCAATTGAAGCGGCGATGGCGCGCGCTGCCGCACGCAAAGCCGCACAGGCTGCCGCGACAGGTGCGGAGGCAGAAGCGGTGCCAGCCGCGATACCTTCCCAAGCTAAACCCGCCATCGACGACACCAAGCGCGCCGCGATTGAAGCGGCCATGGCACGCGCCGCTGCGCGCAAAGCCGAACAGGGGGTAGATGTAGGAGCGGCGTCAGCCGCGATGCCTTCCCAAGCTAAACCCGCCATCGACGACGCCAAGCGCGCGGCCATCGAAGCGGCCATGGCGCGCGCCGCCGCGCGCAAAGCCGAACAGGGGGTAGAGGTAGGAGCGGCGTCAGCCGCGATGCCTTCCCAAGCTAAACCCGCCATCGA
>NZ_RJTZ01000293.1:0-1534 GCF_024343515.1 Aquitalea sp. S1-19
TGGCTTTGCCGTGCAGATGGAGGGCAGCGCCGACAACGTGGTGTTGCGCTACACCGTTTCCAACCCGAACTATCAGTAAAGGCCGACACATGGAAATCCAGATTGTGACGCCAGGCGAGACGCTGGGCTACGCGTTGACAGGAAGCCTCCTGACCTTGGCGCTGAATGATGCCGAGCTGACGACTGATCTGGCTGCAGAGCAGGCGGACACGACGCGCCAGATCGAGATCCGCACAGATGGCACCAGCCTGTCGCGCACCGATGGCGATACCTACGCCGCACTGATCACGATACCGCCACGCCGCTACAGGGCAGGCATCGCCGTGACCAAGCCCGCCGACGGCGGGGGCGAGACCGAACAGACGCCCACACCGGTGGCGCTGCCGCTGGATGGAAACGCCATCACCCTGCAGCTGTGGGGCATGAACATCAACACCAATCAACGCGAGGCCTGATATGAGCATTGTTATTTCTGTAACCGACAGCCTGCGCCAGTCCGTCGAAGCCGCCACCGGCGGCAAGAATACCGTGCTGTACGACAGCAAGGGCTACCCGTCCATCATGGCGGTGATTCCTAAGTTCAACGTGCAGGACATCGACGCCAGCCTGGGCACCGGCGTTCACCCGGCCTTTGTGGTGGGTGGCGTTGAAAAGAGCGAGATCTTCGTCGGCAAGTTTCTGGCGACAACTCACGACGGTGTGGCTCTGTCACTGCCGGGCATGAATCCTGCGCGTAGCATCAACTACGACGGCGCCCACGCTCTGTGCCGTGCCAAGGGCGCCGGCTGGCACTTGATGACGAATGCAGAGTGGGCAGCCGTCGCCCTGTGGTGTTACAAAAACGGCTTTCAGCCGCGCGGCAATAACAACTACGGCCGCGACAGCGCGCAGACGTATGAAACTGGGCGCCGCGTCAGTGGTGGCAACCCAGGCGACGCCACCGGTGACGGCGCAACCCTGACTGGCTCGGGGCCGGTGTCGTGGTCGCATGACAATAGCGCAGCCGGTATCTGCGATCTGAACGGCAACGTGTGGGAATGGCAGGCAGGTCTGCGCGTCAACAACGGCGAGATCAACGTCATCCCGTACAACGATGCCGCGCTCGACAACGCCGATCACAGCGCCGCATCGGCCGCGTGGAAGGCCATTGATGGCGCATCGGGCGCCTACGCCGCAGCAGGCGCTGCCAATGCCGTGAAGTTCAAGCTGGCCGGCACGACCAACTACGGCCTGGTGCGCGCCTCGGGTGCAAGCTTTGAGGGCATGACCAACCCGGGCGCCGTGCCTGTTGGCGCGACAGCGCTGGCGCTGGCCAAACAGCTGGGCCTGTACCCCATCGCCAGCACGGGCTTGGGCGGTGACGGATTCTGGCTGAACGACACTGTCGAGGCGCTCCCGATCCGTGGCGGCGTTTGGAACAACGCCGCGACGACAGGCGTGTTCGCGCTCAACTGCAACAACCCGCGCACGAACGTGAACAGCAACATCGGGTTCCGCCCCGCTCTTGAGGAAAGCCAGAAGCGGCCAGCCTACG
>NZ_RJTZ01000294.1:0-1533 GCF_024343515.1 Aquitalea sp. S1-19
GACAGCCAACGACGCGAAAACTGCAGCCAGCGCTGCGCAGTTGACGGCCGACGCGGCCAAAACTGCGGCTAGCGCCGCACAGTCGACAGCTACCGAAGCGAAAATGGCAGCCACCGAGGCGAAAACTGCAGCCAGCGCTGCGCAGTTGACGGCCGACGCGGCCAAAGACGCGGCCAGCGCCGCACAGTCGACAGCTACCGAAGCCAAGACGGCAGCCACCGAGGCAAAGACTGCGGCCAGCGCCGCGCAGACGACGGCGACCGAAGCCAAGACCATTGCTACCGAGGCGAAAACTGCGGCTAGCGCCGCGCAGACGACGGCCACCGAAGCGAAGACGGCTGCTACCGAAGCCAAGACCGCAGCAGCCACCGCCGACGCCAAAGCGACCACGGCCCAGACCACGGCCGATCGTGCTGAAACCAAGGCGGATCGTGCCGAAACCAAGGCAGATAAGGCGCTGGGTATGCTGGAGGATGGCACCTTGCGCGCGGGTGGTGCCCAGAGTTCGGGTGATAAAAACTCGATTGCCATCGGTGCCGACGCGAAAGCGGATAAGGCCAACAGTATTGCTATCGGCGCGGGTTCTTATGCCAAGTCGTCCGTGGCGATCGGTGTGAACAGTGCTGCGTCTGGCACCAACAGCACCGCGATCGGGGATGAAGCCAAGGCGCGCGGCGAATTCGCGGTGGCGCTGGGCAATAATGCCGAAGTGAAGGCTAATGCCAAAAATGCGGTCGCGCTGGGTAATGGTTCGGTGGCCACCGAATCCGATACCGTGAGCGTGGGCGCGGCGGGGGCGGAGCGTCGTATCGTGAATGTGGCGGATGCAACCAGTAAGACCGATGCGGTCAACCTGGGGCAATTGCAGCAGTTTACCCGCGAGCTGGGCAGCCAGTTTGACCAGCGCATGGACAATCTGGAAGACACGATCAAGAGTAGCCAGCGCGAGTACCGCGCCGGCATCTCGCTGGCCGGTGCCAATGCGGCGGCGGTGACCAATGCGATGCAGGTACAGGGCATCGGGGTAGGCCTGTCCAGCTTTGCCGGGCATGGCGCGCTGGCGTTGGCCTTGGGGCGCAGGCTGGAGAGCGGCAATTCGCTTAGTCTGAGTGTGGGCGTGAGCGGCAGCAAAACGCAGGTGTCGGGCGGCTTTGGCGTGCCACTGAAATGGTAAAGTAGTTTTTACCGGATGCTTAGGTTCGAAAGCGAGGGGAGATCCCTCGCTTTTTTGTTTTTACCTGCTTAAGTATTCCTTAATCTCTAAATGATTAAATGCCGTCTATCGAAACCGGATGCACAAGGAACACTGCCATGAAAAAACTCGCCATCTCCGCCCTGATCGCCACCGTTCTGCCACTGGCAGCCTATGCAGGCGATGCCCAGAACAGCTATACCGGCCCGGGTGCCGTGCCGGGCGTGACGACAATTACCGCCGCACAAAAAGCGGCCGACGATACCCGCTTCGTGCTGGAAGGGCAGATCGTCAAGCAGCTCACGCATGAGACTTACCAGTTCCGCGATGCCAGCGGCGAG
>NZ_RJTZ01000295.1:0-1529 GCF_024343515.1 Aquitalea sp. S1-19
CGCGCTATCACCCCAAAGCCATCGCCCGCAAAGGCAAGCAAAGCCTGCTGGACGGCATTACCATGCTGTCAGGCCTGCCGCACGATATGGTGCGCATGGCGCGCGATATACGTCAGGGCAAGTTCCGCATTAATCTGGATCTGGCAAGGCTGGACAGTTTCGGCCGCCAGATAGACAAAAGCGCCAACCGCCTGACCATGGGCATTGTCACCGGCTGCCTGATCATAGGCTCCAGCATCGTCATGACGGTCAATGCCGGCCCCATGCTGTTCGGCCTGCCACTATTCGGCTTTCTGGGCTTTATGGTGGCCATGCTCAACAGCCTGTGGCTCATTTTTTCCATCTGGCGCGCCGGCAAGGAGTACTGATGAAAGCCGTACTGCATGCATTCTTGCTGCTGCTCACCCTGCCTGCCCATGCCTTGCAGGTGCTGACGCTTGACTGGGCTAATGCAGGCGAAGTCGCAGCGGCACTACGCCCGACGCTGCAGCCGGGCGAATCGCTATCGGCCTTTGAAGGCAAGCTGATCATCAATGCCAGTGTGCAGCGCGAGCAGGTACTGGCACAGGCGGCGCGCGAACTGGACACCCAGCCTGCCATGCTGGACATTGAAGTGGCGCAGGACAAATCGGCGCAAAGCAGCCGCAGCGAGATCAATCTGGGCAACGGCACTTCCAGCAATAATGGCTGGTCGGTCAATAGCGGCAGCCGCCAAAACAGCATACTGCAAAGCTTAAGCCTGCTCTCGGGCAAAAGCGGCAGCATCAGTCTGGGGGTCGAGCGGCCGCTACCGTGGCGGTTTAACGGACAGGGCAGCCAGAGCGCCATCAGCGGCTTTCAGGTCACACCAAGGCTGAACGGGCAGCAGGTGCTGCTGGATATTTCGGTCAGCGATGAGACATTAGGCAATGGAATGAGCGTACGCAAACAATCACTGATCACCACCTTGAGCACGCCTTTAGGTCGCTGGGTGAGCTTAGGCAGCGTCCGACAGGACGGGCGCGGCGGACAGCTATTCGTATTCGGCGCACAAGGCGGCAACAGGCAAAGCCTGAGCACGGTGCGGCTACGCGTCACCCGCGCGCCTTAACGCTCGGCGATAAACGCCACCGCCTCGGACAGGCGCTCGATGCCGATGATTTCCAAGCCCGCGATGGGCTGGCGCGGACGATTGGCCGAAGGCACCAGGGCGCGGGTAAAGCCCAGCTTGGCTGCTTCTTTCAGCCGCTCCTGCCCGCGCGACACCGGCCTCACTTCACCTGCCAGCCCCAGTTCGCCGAACACCACCAGCTTTTCCGGCAAGGGCTTATTCCTCAGCGACGACACCATGGCCAGCACCAGCGCCAGATCGGCGGCCGGCTCGATAATCTTCACCCCGCCCACCGCATTAAGAAATACATCCTGATCGGCACAGCTCACGCCTGCATGGCGGTGCATCACGGCCAGCAACAACGCCAGCCGGTTCTGATCCAGCCCCAGCGCCAGCCGCTTGGGCTGGAAACCGTGGGCATTGTCCACCAGCGCCTGCA
>NZ_RJTZ01000296.1:0-1511 GCF_024343515.1 Aquitalea sp. S1-19
TCCACGGCGCCACCAAGCGGATGGGCGCGCCATTCTGCTTGGGCAGAGTTTCGCCATACAGGCCGACAGCCAGCAAGGTCAGCGGATTCATGGCTTCATCGATACGCAGCCCTTCGCGATAAGGCCACGGCAGCAAATCGGTGCGCTGGCCCGGCATCTGGCTTGGGCGCTCCAGCGTGACAAACTGCACGAAGCGACCCTTGCTGGTTGGCTGCACCTGCTTGAGCAGGCTGGCTAGCGGCACGCCTATCCACGGAATCACCATGGACCAGCCTTCGACGCAGCGCAGACGGTAGATGCGCTCTTCCAGTGGCGCAATACGGAACAGCTGGTCGTAGTCCAGCGTCAGCGGCCTGGCGACATGGCCGCCGATTTTCAGTGCCCACGGATCGACGACAAGTTGCCCCGCGTACTTGGCCGGGTCGGTCTTACTGCTGCCAAACTCGTAAAAATTGTTGTAGTGGGTAATTTCGTCCAGCGAGTTGGGCTTTTCCTTCAGAGAATAAGAGCCTGGCGCTGCCTTGAGCGGGGCTGCGTGCGCCTCTGGCAAGAGCAGGCCCGCCACACCGGCCGCGCCCATCGCGCCTTGGCTGACACCGAAATGGCGGCCAATCTGGCACTTTATCTGGCGTCACATTTGCAGCAACACTATGGTCTGGCCGAGGTGACGCATGGTTTGCTGTGCAAGTTGCAAAAGCAGCCGGCGGCCAAGGTCGAAGTCTGGTTGCAGGGACTATCCGTCTGATACACCCTTTATCTCTCGGCTACCGCGGGGCGGGTGATCGTGCGGCGGCTTCGGATATAATGGCCTGATGCATGTCTGCGGGGCATGTACGGCTAACGCGGTTTAAGCAATCGGTTATGGGCACATTTTCAAGCTGGCTGGATGAGGGCGGGCTCGGACAGTATCTGTTGCAGAGCGAACAGGCCTATTTTGATGCGGCGGTTGCCGATGCGTTCGGCTTTCGTGCGCTGCAGTTTGGCGCACCCGGCCATGATTTTCTGCGTGCCAACCGCATGCCATGGCGCGCCTGTATCGGTGATTCGGGCTCCGTTGCCGTACGTTGTGATGCCGCGCAATTGCCTATCGACTCCCGCAGCCTGGATTTGCTGCTATTGCCGCATACGCTGGATTTCACCGCCCATCCGCATCAGGTGCTGCGCGAAGCCGAGCGGGTACTGGTACCGGAAGGGCGGCTGGTGTTGACCGGTTTCAATCCGTTCTCGGCCTGGGGGGGGCGTCGCCTGCTGCAGGGGCGCAGCAAGGTGCCGTGGAGCGGAAATTTTCTGCGCCTGTCCCGTTTGAAAGACTGGTTCGAACTGTTGGGGTTCGAGCTCTCCGATAGCGTATTCATGTGCTACGCCCCGCCGCTTGACCGGCAGGACTGGCTGGCCCACTGGCAGTTTATGGAGCGGGTAGGCCATCGTTGCTGGCCTTTGGTTGCGGGGGTCTATGGTCTCAGTGCGATCAAGCGCCAGCGCGGTATGCGCCTGATCAAGCCGCGCTGGCA
>NZ_RJTZ01000297.1:0-1509 GCF_024343515.1 Aquitalea sp. S1-19
TAAAATAAAACCGCATTTGTAAGCATAAAAACCTAATAAGCAAAAAACAGCACCCGTCGTTTTGCCATAAGATTGCAGACAAAATCCAATCTTTATCTGTTTACGACGAGATCAACACCATGCGCCTATCCCTCCGTCCCCTGCTCGTTTCGCTGCTCGCTATCGGAGCATTCGGCTCAGCCTTTGCAGCCGATATGAAATCGGTTGCCATCACTGCCATTGTTGACCATCCGGCGCTGGATGCTGCCCGCAAAGGCGTGGAGGACGAACTGAAGGCAGCCGGCTACCAGAACGGCAGCAATCTCAAGCTGCAATACCAGAGCGCACAAGGCAATACCGCAACAGCAGGCCAAATCGCGCGCAAATTCGTCGGCGACAAGCCCGACGCCATCGTCGCGATCGCCACACCGAGCGCACAGGCCGTCGCCGCCGCAACGCGCAATGTCCCCGTGGTCTTTATTGCCGTTACCGACCCGGTCGCCGCCAAACTGGTGCCTTCATGGAAGGCTTCGGGCAGCAATATCACCGGCGTATCCGACCGGTTGCCGATAGCGGCTCAGGTTGACCTGATCCAGAAAATCCATCCGGCCGCCAAAAAAATCGGCATGGTCTACAGCCCGGGCGAAGTCAACTCGGTCATTGTGGCGCGCGAACTGAAAACCGAACTGGGCAAACGCGGCATGACGCTGGTGGAGTCGGCCGCCGCGCGCAGCGTGGATGTCGCCCCCGCAGCCAAGAATCTGGCAGGCAAGGTCGATGCCATCTACACCAGCACCGACAATAATGTGGTGTCGACTTACGAGTCGCTGGTGGCCGTCGCCAACCAGAGCAAGATGCCGCTGATTGCTTCTGACCCTGATTCGGTCAAGCGCGGAGCCATCGCCGCACTTGGGCAGAATTATTACGATATCGGCCGTCAGGCCGGCCGCATCGTGGTGCGCATCCTCAAGGGTGAGAAAGCCGGCAGCATCGCGCCACAAATGGGCAACAAGCTGTCACTGACGCTCAACCCGGCTGCAGCACAAAAGCAGAACATCAACCTGAGCCCGGCCCTGCTTAAGAGCGCCGCCGAAATCGTCAAATAAGTGCTGGCCGTAGCCGCCTGTTCCCTGCTGCTACGGCTAAAACCGTTTCTGCCCACGCACGACAAGCCATGCCGCAGAAGTATGGCAAACACAAAGAAAGCCACCAACCATGTCCGTCATTGCCCTGATGGGAGCACTGGAAATCGGCCTGATCTTCGCCCTGGTTGCATTGGGCGTGCTGATTTCCTTTCGCATTCTGAATTTTCCCGACCTGACTGCCGATGGCAGCTTCCCGCTGGGCGGCGCACTCTATGTACAGACCCAGGGTGGTGCCGATATCTCGATGGGCATCGGCACCATCGTGGTCGGGCTGGCGGCGGTCATTATCGGCGAAACGCTGATTCCGTCACGCAAGCTGTGGGTCATCACGCTGGCGACAGTACTGGGTGCCCTGCTCTATCGCATACTGATCGCGCTGGCACTC
>NZ_RJTZ01000298.1:0-1498 GCF_024343515.1 Aquitalea sp. S1-19
AGCAAGAACGAAGGTGGTCGTCACACGCCATTCTTCGCTAACTACCGCCCTCAGTTCTACTTCCGTACTACGGACGTAACTGGCGCTGTTAGCCTGCCAGAAGGCGTGGAAATGGTGATGCCTGGCGATAACGTATCCATCACGGTTGAGCTGAGTGCTCCGATCGCTATGGAAGACGGTCTGCGCTTCGCTATCCGCGAAGGTGGTCGTACCGTTGGTGCAGGCGTGGTTGCTAAGATCATCGCTTGATTGAAAAGGTTTTAGGCCAGTAGCTCAATTGGTAGAGTATCGGTCTCCAAAACCGAGGGTTGGGGGTTCGAGACCCTCCTGGCCTGCCAAATAAGACTAACCGGCGAATTTCGCCGGTTAGTCTTTTGTCGCATATGCACTGAGAGAATCGAATGGAAATGCAAGACAAGATCAAACTGGTGCTGGCGGGGCTGTTGGTAGCTTCCGGTGTGGCTGGTTTCTATTTCGTTCCCGAAACGCAGGGCTTGTTGCGGGCGCTGGTATTTATTGTGGGCCTGGCCTTGGCTGCTGGTGTGGTGTGGGTTTCTACGCCGGGCAAAGAGTTTGTCGCTTATGCGCATGACTCGGTTGCAGAGGCTAAAAAGGTAGTCTGGCCTACGCGCAAGGAATCGACGCAAATGACGGGCATGGTTTTCGTCTTTGTGTTGGTGCTGGCGTTGTTCATGTGGTTGGTTGATTCGTCTCTGACCTGGTTTTTCTACGATATCATTCTGAAACGGGGCTAATCATGGCGAAACGTTGGTATGTAGTTCACGCTTACTCCGGCTTCGAGAAGAGCGTGCAAAAAGCATTGCGTGAGCGGATCGACCGTTCGGATATCGCTGATCTGTTTGGTCAGGTGCTGGTGCCGGTTGAAGAAGTTGTCGACATGAAAAACGGTCGCCGTTCGATCACCGAGCGCAAGTTCTTCCCGGGTTATGTGCTGGTCGAGATGGAAATGACCGACGACAGCTGGCATATGGTCAAGAGTACGCCTAAGGTGACCGGTTTTATTGGTGGCACGGCTAATCGTCCTGCGCCGATTTCGGTCAAGGAAGTCGAGTCCATCATGCAGCAGATGCAAGAAGGGGTTGAAAAGCCTAGGCCTAAGGTTCTGTTTGAAGTGGGTGAGCGCGTGCGCGTGGTTGATGGCCCGTTCAACGACTTTAACGGCACAGTGGACGAAGTGAACTACGAGCGCAATAAATTGCGCGTGTCGGTGCAGATCTTCGGACGTGATACCCCGGTCGAGCTGGATTTTGGCCAAGTGGAAAAGCTCTGATTTTTCATTTGGTTGTTTGAGGGGGTTCGTGTATAATCACGCGCTCTCGTTGGGGAGCGGGCTTGTTGCCTGCGTCATACCCGTTTAGGAGTTTATTGTGGCAAAAAAGATTATCGGCTTTATTAAGCTGCAAGTGCCCGCTGGCAAAGCAAACCCATCGCCGCCAATCGGCCCGGCGCTCGGTCAGCGTGGTCTGAACATCATGGA
>NZ_RJTZ01000299.1:0-1494 GCF_024343515.1 Aquitalea sp. S1-19
TCAACTTCGTCCACATCATGGGCATGATGTTTGCCCTGCATGCAGTCATTCTCGCTGGCTGTGGCTGGTTCTGGCCGCGCCATGGCCGGGCAGGCACAATCGACTTCCGTCTGGCCGATGGCGAACAATTGCCGGCACACCTGCGCCCATGGCGCTATGCCAAGCTGACCAGCGTGCTACTCGTCTGCCTGCTGATATCAATGTACCTGACGTTCTCGCCACTGGGCTTTGCCACTGTTGGCGGCCCCGGTCTGCCATACGGTATGTTGATGGGTACGCTCTGGCTGCTGTTCCTGGCATACGCCGTACGGCATCTGCGCTGTCTTGCCCGCAGCCCGGCACCGGCAATAGAGACAGTCTGATCGTGCCGCAATATTCGATAAAGGAAACGATACATATGGCGGATACCCTGCCGACACCAGCGGCAGGCCCCAGCCTCGCCGGAGCCTGTCTGGCCGAGTTTATTGGCACGGCACTGCTGATTCTGTTTGGAGTGGGCGCCGTTGCCGGCATGCAACTGTCGGGGGCCAATTTCGGCCAGTGGGAAATTTCTCTAACCTGGGGACTGGGCGTCGCGCTGGCGGTCTATGTCGTCGCGGGTGTATCCGGTGCGCACCTGAATCCGGCGGTAACACTGGCGCTGACGGCATGGGCCGGCTTCGAGCGCCGGCGAGCCCTGCCCTACATCTTCGCACAGTGTGCGGGAGCCTTCTGCGCGGCAGCCCTTGTTCTGGCTCTCTATGCACCATTGCTGGCCGGCTGGGAAAGTACACACGGGATTATCCGCGGCACACCGCAAAGCGTGGCCAGTGCCGCCATCTTCACCACCTTCGCCCATGCCAGTCTTGGCAATGTGCAAGCCCTGCTGGTTGAGACCGTTATTACCGCGATCCTGATGACCGGCATTCTGGCGCTGACCGACCCGCGTAACGGCCCATCGCGCGGCTTTGCCGGTGCCTTGCTGATTGGTCTGCTGGTTGCCGTGATTGGAGCCTCGTTCGGCCCCCTGACCGGCTTTGCGATGAATCCGGCGCGCGACTTGGGTCCGCGGCTATTCATTGCACTCGCCGGCTGGGACGCTGTCGCTTTCAACGGTGGACGTGCCAGCGATTACTGGTGGGTACCGGTACTGGGTCCGCTACTGGGCGCACAGATCGGTGCCCTGCTCTACCTGAAGCTGATCTCGCCACACCTGCCACGCTAATCCTGCTTTGCCCCCTATTTCGCATTGAACCCAAGCTCCCGACGCTACCAGCTAGCAGGCGCACGGCCGGACAGATAAAGCGCCAGCTGGGTGATAAAGTCCTGCGAAGGGGCGCGCAGGCCGAGCAGCGCACCGGCAGCCACCAGCAGGCAGACTGCGATAATCAGGCTGGTCTGCTGCGGCCGGCCGCTCTTACCCTGCATACGCAGAAACAGGATGGAGACCCACAGGCCCAGCGCACAACCACTGATCACCTCAGACGGGGACTGCGCTCCGACCACCACCCGTGA